>JAVEXG010000095.1:0-14007 GCA_034004115.1 Bacteroidales bacterium
CATTACGGAATCCGATATAGGATTTGGTTGAATCCTGATATTCGTAATCCCTTGAGCTGGTCTGGAGGAAATAGGCGATATCCTTCCATGAGCCGCCCCTTATTACTTTACGCTTGAGTACAGGCGGATCCTGAGGACGCGCGTTGTACTCGTAGTTGGGATTCAGGTCGTGCTCGAAAATATATGCCGAGGGATGATAGGCGCCAAGCGTCCATTCTGCAACGTTTCCCGACATATCGAACAGTCCGTATTCATTGGGTTCATACGATCCTGCCTTTGCGGTATAGACTGTTCCGTCATCAATATAGTTACCGCGCAGGGGTTTGAAATTGGCGAGAAAACAACCCTCGTAATTCCTGGTGTAAGGTCCGCCCCATGGGTACATCGACAGATCGAGGCCGCCCCTGGCTGCATATTCCCATTCGGTTTCAAGCGGCAGACGGTATGCCTGTACATCGGCAATGCCGTTCTTCCTGAGAGCCGAGTTCATATAATCCGTCCTCCACCTGCTGAAGGCTTTAGCCTGTGACCATGATACTCCTACAACCGGATAGTCGTCAAACGACGGATGCCAGAAGTAGAGATCTGCCTGCGGATCATTGAACGAGTAGGTGAAATCCCTGATCCAGCAAAGCGTGTCGGGATATATATTAATGGTATCATGCCTGATGAATGAGGAACGGTTTCTGACGTCTGTCACATTTCCGTTGCGGTCAATCACCTGTCCTACATATTTCCATGTGTTGTTTGCATAGTCGTTGACGTACTTGGCCTTTGCAGCCTGCTGATAATCAACCCAGAAATAAGTGAAATTAAGCTTCCTGACATCAATCTGCTTCTTGCCGTTGAACCTCTCCTCGGGAGGATAGAACATCTCTTCAAGTACAGATGCAGTGGTCTCTTCCCTGGGATCGATCTTTTCAGCCCAGTTGATTACAGGCGGGTCTACCGGATTACCATCGTCATCGACGACAAAATATTCGCGGTCGGGAACCTGCGCTTCTCCCAGCTTGGTCCTGAGAATCGAATCCCTGACATAATAGACAAACTGACGATACTTGTTGTTGGTTATTTCCGTCTGGTCCATCCAGAATGCCTCCACAGTAACTGTCTTGGAGATGCTGTTCATTGCGAAGACCGCATCCTGATCGCTCGGACCCATTGTAAAACTACCCGCGGGGATGAAAGCCATTTCGAAAGGTTCCGGCTCGAAGAAGTTCTTTCTGCCCGGGACCCCGGTCAGTTCTCCGTTATCCGATGACTTACATCCGCCTAACAATATCATAATTATCAGAGCTGGAAGGATTACCTTTTTCATAATTCTAAAGAATTTTGTATTGCAAGTAAATTTTTTTAAAATCTTATAAGAACCTTATGCTTTTGTATCTCATCGGGCTTTTGCCCATACTGAGGCTGAAACAATAATTCACCATGAATTCGTGCGACCCGTGGGTGTTTTTTCTGATATCCGAGACCGGGAAGTCGTAAGCGTATCCGACTCTGATACCATTAAACAATTCAATCCCAACAATTCCCACCAGTGCGTCACCTGGTCTGTAAGAAACGCCCCCCCATGCCTTTTTATTGTATCTTACAAGAGAAGTTGCAGAAAATTGTATTGCTTTCCCGTCGCTGATGGCAAAGAATGACGGCAACAGCTCAAGCGACGGATTGGGAAGCTGAAGTATATAGCCCGCCGTTGCATAATAATGCCTGCTTATATATGATACTCCCTTGGTGAATTTCACCTTTGGCTGATTGATATGTGTCACCGATATTCCTGCATAATATTTATCAGTAGTATAGTAAACACCCAGCCCCGCATCGAAGTTCACTGAACTTTCTTTTCCCTCGGGGATCAGGGGATCGCCCGACGGAGGAGTAAATACATCGCCCGACGGTATTGACCATTCCGGATCGAGAGTCATGTTGAACATCCCGGCATTGATCCCAATGCCAAGCTTGCCCATTCCTACTTCAGCAATGTACGAATACGACAGAGCAATATTTATGTCCTTGTCGAAACCAAGCATGTCATTCTGAACCATCAGCCCGACGCCGCTGCTTATTCCGAAAGGCGCGACCGGCGCACTTATATTGAATACAGTGGTCGAAGGTGCTCCATCGAACCCTACCCACTGCTGGCGGTTGAGGGCGGTTGCACATATCATCCCCGAGGTTCCGGCATATCCCGGATTGAAAGTCAGGGTGTTGAACATGTAATTGCTGGTTATGGGATCCTGCTGTGTGTAGGCCGGGGCAACTGCAAGCAGGAAGAACAGGAATAATGTGGCTGACTTTTTCACTTTTTTAATATGATAAGTGGGTTAAGCTCATTTGTTGAACTTATAAAGTAACACAAAAAAACTAAAAGTATACAAACCCGTTAGGGAGAGGTTAAAACTTTTAAACATTCCTGATCTATTATCCACAAAGAATATTCCAAATCTTCCTGAAAACGTGAAAGAATTGAAATTATTTGAGGTGTCAGGATTTTAATCTGCCCGAAGCCAGGACCCATTTGTCGGGAACCTCATTCCTGTTGGCTTTCAGGTAGTCGTCGTGAGAGCAGGAAATATAAGTATTCTGATTGTTTTCATCCTTTAATTCGATCCACCACCTCTCGGTCAGATTGCTCTTAACAAAGATAAGATCATCCTCAAGGTCGGTCAGCCTGACATGATACCTTATGAACCTGCCCGTATTGCTGTTGCTCAGCAGCGGAGTCTCATACTGCTTCTGTGAAAAGCCTTCAAGGAAAAACCAGATGATCTGGGCGGCGAGCCCGGTGGTCTGGTTCCTGTTGTCGAGCCCCGGATTCACATCAAAAAGCCCGAATACCTTCAGGTTGTCGGATATCCCTGCATATCTTGCGAGAAGGCATATCTCCTCACCATAGAATCCGTTGGGCGAGGGCATGCCAGTTCCGGGTGCATCCGACTGTCTTACTGCTGAAATGTCAAATATTGCAGCATCCGAATCCCTGAAAAGAGGTTCCATGAGATACACAGCCTGCCTTACATCTCCGATCCTCACCAGCTCCGAATGACGCCTTGAAAACCTGTTAAGAACCTGCTGATCGTTGAGGTAGGTCTGATAACCTATATTAATATAGTGTCTGAAGGCGCTTTTCCCGTTTTCGGTGATCTTATTGAGGTAATTCATCGAATCGAACGAATCGGTATTGTTGCTGTAATCGATCCGGGGATCCACTGAAAGGAGGGTGTACCTGTTGTTCATCTGCGTGAACGATCTGTCGATGGCTGTCACAAGTGCGCTGCTGCCCCCGATTAAAACCGGAAAGATGTTTTCACTGATCAGGGCTGTGAGCACATCGGTAAGGCCTGCAATTGTATCGGCGAACGTCATTCCCTGCTTCATGTTTCCCAGATCAGCCATTTTGGTCTTGCCGGGAATCCTGGCAAGACTGTAAAGCTGCTGCCTGATTGCATCGGGAGCAGCGGATGAGCCGGGATCAGGAGAGTTGCGCCCGTCGGGGACACCAATAAGGACCACCTTGAAATTGCTGAAATCACTTATTGTAACATTCTCGGTGTGAATAACCGTGTTGTGGGGAAAACCGGCATTTCCCGCGAGGTTCTCCAGGCCATGCCTTTCAATGCTTACAGGATCAAAATAATCTTTCAGGTTGATCATAGTCAGTCGGAGCTTTTCCTGGTTTTATCAGCTTTTTCAATTATTGCAGCACATTCTTCCCTGGTCAGCTTTTCGGCATCGGTTCCCTTCGGGATCCTGTAATTCTTCTTATCCTTTGTGATATACGGCCCGTACCTGCCGTTCAGAAGCTGAATCTCGCCGAAATCCTTTATTACTTTCTTCTTGTCGCTTTCACCTTTTTCCCTGATGAGTTCAACCGCCCTTCCGGCTTCTATTGTGTAAGGATCATCAACTCCCTTCTTTAACGAAAAGAACTTGCCTGCATATCTGACATAAGGTCCGAACCTGCCGATTCCGACAACCATTTCGCTGCCTTCGTGCATTCCGAGCGACCTTGGAAGCCTGAAGAGATTGAGAGCTTCTTCAAGGGTTATGGTTTCAAGGAGCTGGTCCTTGGCGAGGCTGGCAAAGCGGGGTTTCCCTTCTTTTTCGGTATCACCAATCTGTGCCACAGGGCCGAACCTTCCCATTTTTACTGAAACCGGTTCACCGGTCTCGGGATGTGTACCAAGAATTCTTGAACCGGTCTTCCGGATCTTTTTCTCAAGTGCGTTTTCTATCGTTTTATGGAACGGTTTATAGAATTTCTCAAGCATTCCCGTCCATTTCAGCTTTCCTTCAGCTATCCTGTCAAACTGTTCCTCAACTTCTGCAGTGAAATTGTAATCGACGATCTCGGGAAAGTTCTCGACAAGATAATCACTAACCATCATCCCGATATCCTGGGGGAAGAGTTTTGATTTTTCCTTTCCCGCCACTTCAGTTTTGGCAGTTACCGACAGCTTGCCTTTTGACAGCGATATTATTCTTATCTGCCGTTTTTCGCCCGGCCTGTCCTCCCGCATTACATATCCCCTCTTCTGTATGGTGGAGATTGTAGGAGCATAGGTCGAAGGTCTTCCGATGCCAAGTTCCTCGAGCTTCTTTACAAGGCTTGCTTCAGTGTAGCGTGGAGGAGGAGCAGTGTATTTCTGGGTTGCGGTAATCGTGTCATAGTACAGAGGCATCCCTGGTTTTACCGGCGGGATGATGGATTTTTCATCATCACCGTTTTCTAAGTCAGTCGATTCGGTATAGACCTTGAGGAATCCGTCGAACTTGATAACCTCTCCTGTTGCTGAAAACAGAACAGGAGAATTGTTCATTTCAATAGAGATTGTGGTCCTTTCAACTTCGGCATCAGCCATCTGTGAGGCAATAGTTCTTTTCCATATCAGCTCATAAAGCCTCTTTTCATTCTGGTTGCCTGATATTGAAGAAACATCGGGATAGGCCGGTCTGATAGCTTCATGGGCTTCCTGTGCTCCCTTTGATTTTGTTGTGAACTGGCGTGTCCTGGAGTATTTTTCGCCATATTCCGCTACAATAACCTCGCGCGATTTTGCAAGTGCCAGTTTTGAAAGATTGGTGGAGTCGGTCCTCATATAGGTTATCTTACCTGCTTCGTACAGCTTCTGGGCAACTGCCATCGTCTGCGATACGGAGAACCCAAGCTTCCTGTAGGCTTCCTGCTGGAGAGTGGAAGTTGTGAACGGGGGAGCAGGTGAACGGGTTCCCGGTTTCACGGTTACTGCCGAGACCTTGTACTGAGAGGCGGCACATAATTCGAGGAACTTCCCGGCTTCCTTCTCATCGGGGAATTTCTTTGCGGCTTCAGCCTTTATGAAACTGTTGTCCCCGGTCTCTTTTTCTGTCCTGAATATTCCGTTTACGCGGAATGACGATTCACTTTTGAAAGCGATAATATCCCTTTCCCTTTCGACGATCAGCCTTACAGCAACCGACTGAACCCTTCCGGCCGACAACGCAGGCTGCACTTTTTTCCAGAGAACAGGAGAAATCTCAAATCCAACAATCCTGTCGAGAATACGCCTTGCCTGCTGTGAATGGACCAGGTTCATGTCGACATTCCTGGGATTCGTGATGGCATTTGTGATTGCATCATGGGTAATCTCATGGAACACTATTCTCCTTGTGGTTTCAAGGTCGAGGTTAAGGACACAGGCCAGATGCCATGCAATGGCTTCCCCCTCACGGTCCTCGTCAGATGCTATCCACACAATTTTAGATTCTGCAGCAGCCTTCCGGAGCTCGCCTACAACTTTTGCCTTTTCTTTAGGTATTTCATACTCGGGCGCGAAGTCATTTTCGATATCGATTCCGAGATTCTTCTTCTTTAGGTCCCTGATATGACCGAAACTTGAAACAACCCGGAAATCTTTCCCAAGGTATTTCTCAATGGTTTTGGCCTTAGCCGGCGACTCAACAATTACTAGATTTTCGATCATGCAGGATTGGTTTAGCTCTTTCAAAAAACACGACAAAGTAAATCATTTAGGTCCCAATCTTCAAAATAATCGGTTAAGATTCTTTATTAATTACTATTTTTGGGCAAACTGTTGAAGCAAATGAAAGGTGAATCAACAAACAGGAAGCACCTGATCTGGTTCTGGTCGATCTTTGCAATACCATTCATTATTGCAATAATCCTGTTTGTACTTATATCAAGGGAAAAGCTCGGACCGATGCCGTCGTTCTCCGAGCTTGAGAATCCCGAATACAACCTGGCAGCCGAAGTTTACTCCGAGGACGGAGTGCTTCTGGGGAAGATAAGCATCGAAAACCGTACCTGGACCGATTACAAGGATCTGTCACCATATCTGGTTGATGCTCTGATATCCACTGAGGACATCAGGTATTACAGGCATTCCGGAATCGATATAAGGGGCCTGGGCAGGGCTATCATCCGTACAATAATGCTCGGACAGAATACAGGAGGCGGAAGCACAATAACCCAGCAGCTTGCAAAACAGCTCTATCCCCGCGATACGGCAAAGGTGTCGAAACTGACCAGGCAAATAAGGCTTGGCGTTTCCAAGTTCAAGGAATGGCAGACGGCAGTTAAACTCGAACGAAGCTACACAAAGGAGGAGATCATTGCCATGTACCTTAATAAATATGACTTCCTCTACCAGGCTATCGGCATCAGATCGGCGGCAAGGGTCTATTTCAACACCACTCCCGACTCACTGAAGATAGAGGAGGCTGCTGTGCTGGTCGGGATGCTCAAGAACTCAAGTGCATACAACCCAAGGAAATACCCCGACAGAATGATCCGCAGAAGGAATATCGTGCTGAGCCAGATGGCAAAGTACGGATATCTCCATCCACAGGCGGCTGATTCCCTGAAACTTCTTCCTATTGAACTCGATTTCAACATTGAAGACCATAACACAGGACTCGCAACGTATTTCAGGGAGTATCTGAGGAATATTATGAGAAGGCCGGAACCAGACCGCAACAGGTATGAAAGGGAGTCATCATACGAGGAGGCGCTATGGGAATGGAATAACAATCCTCTTTACGGCTGGTGCAACAAGAACAAGAAACCCGACGGTTCAAACTACGATATTTACAAGGATGGACTGAAAATATATACCACAATTAACTCCCGGATGCAACAGTATGCCGAAGAGGCAGTGGCCGAACACCTGTCAAAGGATGTTCAGCCCGGCTTCGTAAAGCGTGCAAAGGGTTTCAGGAACCCTCCATATTCAAACGACCTTTCAAAAAAACAGGTGGAAGACCTTATAATGAGGTCGGTCAAGGACAGTGAAAGATATATTATGATGAGGGCAAGAGGTGTACCTGAGGATTCAATAATGCTTGCCTTCAACACCGAAGTGCCCATGAAGGTGTTTTCGTGGAGAGGAGAGCTTGATACAATCATGACTCCTTACGACTCGGTACGCTATTACAAGTATTTCATCCGCTCTTCATTTCTTGTCGAGGATCCGCATTCCGGCCATATAAAGGCTTATGTCGGAGGACCCGACTTCAGGTATTTCAAATGGGATGCGGTCACCCAGCAGAGAAAACAGGTGGGAAGCACGATCAAGCCCTTCCTCTACACAGTTGCCATGCAGAACGGCTACACTCCATGCGATGAGGTGGAGAATATCCCGCGATCGTTCGATCTCCCCGGCGACTCGGTGCCCTGGATCCCCAGGAGCTCCGGACCTAAGGAATACCATGGCAAAATGGTTACCCTCAAATGGGGTCTGGCCCAGTCCGAAAACTATATCTCTGCGTGGGTTATGCAGATGTTCAGGCCTTCGGCTGTTGCCGACCTGATGAAGCGAATGGGTGTCAGAAGTTTCATCGATCCTGTACCCTCAATATTCCTGGGAACCTCGGATATCAAGCTCGAGGAGATGGTGGGCGCCTATTCTACCTATGCCAACAGGGGTGTCTACACAAGACCCTTGTATGTAACCCGCATAGAGGATCAGAATGGAAATGTTGTCTCGAGGTTTACCCAGCAGATCGAAGAGGTCCTCAGCGAGGAACAGGCCTACCTTATGCTCGACCTGCTCCAGGGGGTGGTACAGATAGGTTCCGGAAACAGACTCAGAAGAGAACCCTATGTTTTGCTGAATCAGATAGGAGGCAAAACAGGAACCACTCAGAACAATGCCAATGGATGGTTCATGGGTGTCACCCCGAATCTTGTCGCGGGGGTATGGAGCGGCTGGGAAGACCAGGCAATCCATTTCGAGACGCTCAGCGAAGGACAGGGGGCAGCTATGTCGCTCCCTGTGTTCGGTATCTTCCTTAAGAAGTTATACAACGACCCGCTTTTCGCCGACATGCAGTCGGATGAGTTTGAACGGCCCGCCGGTTTCAGCATCGAACTCGATTGCGATAAGGCGAAGAGAGAAAGCTCCAGAAGGGGAGGATACGTCAGGGAAAGATATTAGCAGCCGCTGGTTAAAGAAAACACCTCCAGACTGATTACGTGTTCCGGAGCCTTACAAGGCAGGATAAAAGTTTTTCTTTCCTGAATTATTTCCGGTCTGCACTAAACCTGAAATTTGGTTTTGTGCAATTATCTCTGATTTATATCTGTATATCTTATGGAAACCTGGAATATTGATGTTCTGAGTTGTCCTGAATGCAAAGGAAGCCTCTGCCGGTCAACCCCCGTGAACTCTTCTGAAGAATATGAAATTCTGGTATGCAGCAACTGCGGCAAAGAATATTCTGATCATGACGGGTACCTTGATTTTATTGGAGGCAAAGGTCTGATACATGACAATCTACGAGAGAAAATTGTCAGGACCGTTTATGCAAGGTTTTACACTCCCATGACCAATTTCATGTTCATTTTCTGCGGAGGTGCGGGTAATGCACGACGGGAAGTGATCGAACAGCTCGAAATACACGACAGCGATCTGATCCTGGAAACAGGAATGGGACCGGGAGATAACTTCCCGTTGCTTGAGAAAAAGGCCGGTAACCTTAAGTTATTCGGGATTGATATCCAGACACAGATGATGGTTCACTGCTGCAATAATCTGAAGAAGTGGAAATATGAAGCCCGGATTTGCAGGGCTGATGCGGAACGATTACCCTTCCATGACGGTATGTTTGACGTGGTTTTTCATTGCGGCGCCTTCAATATGTTTAAAGACAGGCAGAAAGCGCTAAATGAAATGATCCGTGTGGCCAAACCGGGAACCAGGATAGTAATTGCTGATGAATCGGAAAAGGGAAACCGGATATTTAACCGGATAAACGGAACAAAAATAGAATACATAACACCCGAAACCTTTGTGCCGGGCAATATGGAAAAGGTCAGCCTGACAACAATCTGGGAAGGATTCGGCTACCTGCTGGCCTTCACAAAACCCTGATGACTATCTCCTGACTTGTGACGTCTCGTAAATCAGTGCGGGTTTATTTTATAAAACGCTGAATATGAGTAGTAAAAAATCTTAAAATTGGGTTTTACCGCACTAACGAGTATTTTTGTATTTTGATGTATCTTTAACAGGCTGATATATAATTTCATAGATTTCCCCTCCTGGCAAGGAGGGGTGGCCCGGGCAGTGGTTTTGTACGGACCGGAATCCGGTCCCGGGCCGGGGTGGTTGAGGTGAACCTCATGGTGATTATATCCGGATTGAAAAAGACAAAATAAGGGACAAGTTTCCTGAGGGTCCCGGCCTTACTGTACTTCGATTTGAAAACAGGTTGGTATTTCAGGAGCCTGAATACATAATTAAAGAAATAAGAAATGCATTTAAAGGAGAGGATAAATGTTCTTAATTCTTGTTAAACTACTATCCATGGCAATAACCACCCTGGCCCGGAAGTAAATCTCGTCCGGTATAAAAAGCAGTAGCCGGGCCACCCCTCTTGCGAAGGAGGGGAAAGTTCCGTCATCACGGTTGGTATAAAATGAGCGTGAATACATACCAGACGCGCTAATTGTCACAAGTTAAAACATACGAATTTTTGTTGTTTTACGATAAATAATCATATGATATTCGACAAGTTTTTTACCTGAAACGATAAGAAAATATGAAGATACCAGCCTACCTGCTGGCCTTTACCAGACCCTGATGATAATCGGAATTAGCTGAAGAGCGATCTTACAAGCTCCTCCACCTTGCCTACAGGTTTGACCTCGATGTCAAGCCCCTTTACCAACAGGTTTCTGTGGAACCGCGAGATGTAGATTTTCCTGAACCCCATCTTGGATGCCTCCCTGATCCTCTGCTCCACCCGTGAGACAGGTCTTATCTCACCCGAAAGCCCGATCTCGCCTGAACAGCAGACATCCTTTCCAACAGGGATATCGAGGTTCGACGACAGAACGGAGGTGATCACCGCAAGATCGATTGCCGGATCATCCACCTTTATTCCTCCGGTGATGTTCAGGAACACATCCTTCACACCCAGCCTGAAACCTGCCCTTTTTTCGAGGACTGCAAGGAGCATGTTGAGTCTGCGGATGTCGAAACCCGTGGAGCTTCGCTGCGGAGTGCCGTAAACGGCGCTGCTTACAAGAGCCTGCGTCTCGATAAGAAACGGCCTGATGCCATCGATTGTAGCGGCTATTGAGATACCGCTCAGCTGATCGTCGTGCTGATTTATGAACATTTCAGAAGGATTGGCCACTTCCCTCAGACCGTCGCCGGCCATCTCGAATATGGCAAGCTCCGAAGTTGAGCCAAACCTGTTCTTCACCGACCTCAGCAGACGGTAAATGTAATTGTTGTCACCCTCGAAGTAGAGGACGACATCCACTATATGTTCCAGGACTTTGGGCCCAGCAAGCGTGCCGTCCTTTGTTATGTGTCCGATCAGAATCACCGGTGTTCCGGTAAGCTTCGAATACTTGAGAAGACTGGCAGAGCATTCCCTTACCTGCGATACGGTGCCTGCCGAGGAATCGAGGATCCCAGTATGAATTGTCTGGATCGAATCAACTATTATGAGTTCCGGCTTTATATTGTCAGCCTGGACAAGTATGTTCTCGAGGTCGGTCTCGCTGTAGATATAGCAGGCCGGATTTGCCTTCTTTATCCTTTTGGCCCTGAGACTTATCTGTTCCTCGCTTTCCTCTCCCGAAACATAAAGAACCTTTTTCTCTGCAAGTGCAAGCGCAATCTGCAGTGCAAGAGTCGATTTGCCGACTCCCGGTTCTCCCCCGAGCAGGATAAGCGAACCGGGAACAATGCCGCCCCCAAGTAACCTGTCGAGTTCGGCAACGCCTGTCTTCTGCCTGTTCTGCTCATCCGAACTGACATTGATGAGCAGCTCGGGCTTCTTTTTTTCAAACCCCTGAAGATAGGTCCTTTCATGGGAGGAGACTGGCGCAATGATCTCTTCGTGGTAGGTGTTCCATTCCTTGCATGCAGGGCATTTACCTATCCATTTCGGGGACTCCGCCCCGCAATTCTGGCAAACGAAAACTGTCTTCGGCTTAGCCATTGTTTATTTCTTTTCGGTTCTTTCTCGAAAGCATCCAGAACGCAATTCCCCCAAGCACAAGAACAAGAAGAAGCTGTGATTCGTGGGTCAGAATTGCATAAGCCGAGGCATCCTCGATACTTACCCCTTCAACGAAAGCTATTCCTCTTGAGACAAAATAATGGAAGGCCCCCATACCGCCCTGAACCGGCGCCGACATGGCCAGACTGCCAATTACAAGGATGAAGAGTGAGTTCCCGAATGACAGATGGGAGGTGCTTTCGAGACTGAATACTACAACCCAGGTCATCATTGCGTAGCTGAACCAGATAAGTATTGTATGAAATATGAATTCCCATCCTCTTTTAAGCCTGAGAATCGTCCGGAATCCGTTGATCACCCCTTTTGCAATATCGAACATCTTGGAGAAGAAACGTATGGAGCGGAGTTTCTTCTTATACCTTATGACAAGGAAAAGCGAGAGAGCCGACAGGATTACCAGGATAGCCCAGGGTATCCAGGCGGAGCCGAACGGAGAAAGCACCTTCTCCCTTAACGGCACCATGATTGCCTCGTTCAGGTAATCCCTTATCTTCGAACCGCTTGTAAAGAACACACCGAACATAATTACAAGCATTGAAAGAAGATCAATTGTACGCTCCAGTACAACTGTTCCTACAAGCTGATCGACAGGAATGTTTTCTTTCTTGCCGAGTGTCATGCATCTTGTTATCTCCCCCACCCTTGGAAGGGCGAGGTTTGCCAGGTATCCCGTTATCATCGAATGAAAGGTGTTCCGGAATCCGGGATTATATCCGAGGGGATTGATCAGGATCATCCATCTTCGTGCCCTGCTCAGGTAAGCAATGAGCCCGAAAAAAACGGATACTATCAGCCATTCATAATTTGCGCCGACAAGGCTCTCCTTGAGCGATTCAAAATCGACAGTCCTGAATGCAATCCACAGGAGCAGGATGCCGATGGCCAGAAATGCAATTACCTTGGCGGCCTGTATTATTGTCTTCCTCAAACTCAGATCAGTTTATTTGTATTCGTATCGGGGAAAATAATCCGCGGCCGGAATTCTTTAGCCTCCTCAAAATCCATTAATGCAAATGACATAATAAGGAGAATGTCATCAATCTGAGCTTTTCGGGCAGCAGCCCCGTTTAGGCTTATAATTCCCGAACCTCTCTCTCCTTTTATAACATAGGTCTCCAGCCTTTCACCGTTATTGATATTGACGACCAGAACCTTCTCATTCTCTATCAGACCGGCAGCGTCCATCAGATCCTCGTCAATGGCGATGCTTCCCATATAGTTGAGGTTTGCCTCGGTGACCTTCACCCTGTGAATCTTGGATTTAAGCACTTCAATATGCATTCTGTGAAGTCGATTAGTTGTTACTGTGTGCAAAGTTAATAACCTTTTGATTCACATCACCGCTACTTCTACATTATCTATTAACCTGATGCTCCCGGCTTTCACGGCAATACAGCCGTAATATCGTTTTCCCTTTTCCATTTCAGTTTTCGTGTTCAGCAGCTTCATCTCAACGTCGTCGGCTATTTCATAATATTCGACACTGAAGCCTCCGGCATCTTCTATTTTCTTTATCACATGTTCCCTGATGGCCGTAATATCGTGATCCGCAATCATGCCGGCAGCATCGGAGAGAGCCGAATATATTATTCCGGCCTTTGTCCTGAGTTCCTCCTCAAGACGCTGGTTACGACTGCTCATTGCAAGCCCGTCAGCCTCCCTGATGATTGGATTACCTATTATTTCAACCTTGCTGCCCGTTTGTTTAACAAGTTCCCTTATCACTGCAAGCTGCTGGAAGTCCTTCTGTCCGAAATAGGCCTTATCCGGTTTCACAATGTCAAAAAGCCTGCTGACAACCCTGGCAACACCGTTGAAATGACCCGGCCTGTGGAGCGCTTCCATTACATTGTCGAGATTCCCGAACCGGAATTCACGTCTGTCCTCCTCCGGATAGATCTCCTTGTCATCCGGCATGAAAACAATATCATTTTCCCTCATCACGCCTCCAAGCAAATCAATATCACTTTCAGGAGTACGGGGGTAATTTTTCAGATCATTCCTGTCGTTAAACTGAGTCGGATTTACATAAATACTTACAACAACAACCGGGCAGTTTTCCATAGCATTCCTTACAAGTGACAAATGCCCCTGGTGAAGCGCACCCATGGTTGGAACAAACCCGACAGGTGATAACTTTGCCGATCTGAGTGCCGTGCGAAGCTTGCGAACGGTCCGGATTTTTTGCATAAAACGGAAATTTTATGCAAACCTAAAAGAAAATAAATGAAGTGGTACCGGGGGCAGGTAATAAAATAAACACGAGGGCAGGTGAGAATGCTTATCCAATGTGTTGATTATATTGTCATTTTTTATTATTATCTTTGCACTTTGTTACGGAATGGCATATCCAGGAGGGTAAATGGAAAGCAAAAAAGTACTGTTCATCTCGCAGGAGATAACACCATATTTAAATGAAACCAAGTTATCGAAGATAGGAAGATATCTTCCTCAGGGCATTCAGGA
>JAVEXG010000096.1:0-14005 GCA_034004115.1 Bacteroidales bacterium
AAGGGTCGTTGAAGACTACGACGTTGATAGGCTGCAGGTGTAAAGGCGGTGACGTCAAAGCCGAGCAGTACTAATTACCCGTGAGCTTTCCGTGTAGAATCTTATTGATTTCTCGCCAGTATGTTAACGTCTTAAGGTGACTATAGCTACGGGGCTCCACCTCTTCCCATTCCGAACAGAGAAGTTAAGCCCGTCAGCGCCGATGGTACTGCGTTAGTGGGAGAGTAGGTAGTCGCCCAACTTAAAAATGAGCCCCCCGGGAAACCAGGGGGCTTTTTTTTGTTTTTCCCCCAACCACCATTTATTCGAACCTGAATTTTTTATTCCGGGGCCTCAATCATTAAACCGGAGAATTAATTTACTTTTATCGTTTCTAACCATAGGTATATGACAATTCACGTGATCTCCGAAACCACCTTTGTGGTAAGGGGAACAGGAGTTCATACCGCTTTCCTCGACCACATCCGGCTCCTTAAGGAGAAAGACGATGTCAGCGTCGTTGTCAACGGCCAGGGAAAAGGAGATGTGTTTCACAGCCATACTTATTTTCTATACTATTTCTGGAAAGGCATTGGCTATAAGGGAAGAAGAGTCTTCACAGCCCACGTGATACCCGAATCAGTCAAGGGATCACTGCCCTGCTGGAATCTTCTATACCCCTTTGTCAAATGGGGATTGAAAAAGGTCTATGAATATGCAGATGTCTGTATTGCAATTTCACCCATGGTTGAACAGGCCATTCGTGAAACCGGCGCGGTTACCAGAATTGAAAGAATAGGAAATCCGGTTTATCCTGAGATCTGGAAGAGAACTGAAGAGAAGAGACGTGATGGAAGGAAAAAACTGGGACTCTCCGAAAGTGAATTTGTTGTACTGGGTGTCGGACAAATACTGAAAAGAAAGGGAGTGGAGGACTTCCTTGATGTTGCTGCTGCTATTCCCGAAGCCAGGTTTGTATGGGCGGGAGGAAGACCATTCGGTCCTCTTTCTGAAGGCATCGTCAGGATAAATGAAAAGTTCAGAAAAGCCGGACCTAATGTAATCCGGACCGGTCAGCTGACCCTTGATGACATGCCGGCCATTTATGCGGCATCCGATCTGATGCTTTTCCCGTCATGGCAGGAGAACTGCCCCCTTGCCCCCATCGAGGCTGCCGCCAGCGGGATGCCTGTTATATTCAGGGATATCGCTGAATACAAACTGCTCTATGAAAATCCTTATCTTAAAGCAGGAAGCACAAAGGAATTTATTGAATTGACCTTGAGAATGATAAACGACACTGAGTATTTTTCGACGGGGAAGGAAATCTCGGCCCGGCTGCTGTATCAGTTTGATAAGGATGAGATCAGAAGAAGACTGATCTCCCTGTATGACAGACTGATTATTTCCTGATTTATCGCTGTAAATTTGCAGCAATAATCTAAAAGGGTGGTCTTTTAGTACAAAAATAAACTATATGCCGAAAATCCTGGATCGTTTTCACCCATACCTGATCCTTGGCTCTGTTTATCTTGCGGCAAACATCATGTTGCGCTTCGCTGACTTTTTTCTGCTGGCGCCCCTTTTCAGCGCACCTGTTAATATTCCGGACTTCTTCAGGTGTCTGCTGAACGATCTGATCTGGTGCGGCAGTGTCTTTCTTGCCTGCCTTCCGGTCTTTTTCCTGCTGCAAAGCCGTTTTTCAGGGGCATCTGTAATAGTAACGTCTGTAATTTTTGGCACCCTGTTTTTGCTGCAGATAATACTCGTTGTATATGCTTTCTTCAGCGGAAAGCCGCTTGACAAGGAGATTTTCATGCGGCCATTCAGTGAGATCTATACAACCGTTAACAGTTATGGCAATATTCTGCTTTTTCCTGTTGCAGGCATCCTGCTGGTGTGGCTCTTTTCGTGGATAACGACCCGACTGGCAAGCAAGAGAAGCCGGAGTCTGAAGATCATTGCCCTGTCGTGCGGTTCAATTTTGTTGCTCTCTGTTTTCATGATTTCCTATCCCTACCGGCTTTACGGTCGTAACACGCAGAATAACAGGTTTATTATTAACAGGGCTCTTTACTTTATTTATGAAGATTTTCATTATAACCTGAGCCAGAACATGAAGGTCCATCCTGATCCTGTTAAGCTGAAGCAGTTCGCTGAAGAGTTTCCCGAGTGGCATACTGCAGATACTCTTTTCCCTTACTTGCGGTATGATACGACTCCCGACAGGCTCTCACCTTTCTTTTCACTTAAGAAGGAGAAGCCCGATATTGTCATTATAATATGCGAAAGCCTGGGAAGGGGAATCAGCGGGGATGATGCATGGTCGGGCAGCTTTACTCCTTTCCTCGACTCGGTGGCGAACCATAGTTTGTACTGGGAGAATTGTGTCTCAACTGCAATGAGAAGCTTTGGGATTCTGCCTGCCCTCCTGGGTTCTCTGCCCAACGGAAACACCGGATTTCAGTTCGGAAACATGCCTGCCCATGAATCGCTTGTCAGTCTGCTGAAACGGAACGGCTACACAACTAACATGTTTTATGCAGGGTACTACGAGTTCGACAATGTAAAAGCCTTTATGGAGAGGCAGGGGATCGGTTATTTTGCACCGTACTATGAAGAGTACAAGGCATCGGGTTTCAGGGAGGAATATGCAAACGACTGGGGTTACGCCGACGGGCTGATGTTCCGGAAATCGCTTGACTGGCTCTCTTCGGAAGGATCGTCCCCGCGCCTCGACATATATGTGACGCTTTCCGCTCATAACGATCTTGATATTCCCGGGAACGGGAAATATATTGATGCTGCCAGAACCATTAACAACAGACTTGATCAGTTCCACCGGAAAAATAATAATCTCCTTCTCGGCTTCCTGTCTTCCTTTGTTTATACCGACGATGCCCTGAGGCAGTTCTTTAATCAATACCGTAAGCTTCCCGGATATGAGAACACGATTTTCATTATCACCGGCGATCATTACATACCTAATTTCGGAATCCCCTGCAGGCTGAGTCTTTACAATGTTCCCCTGATCGTTTGGTCACCCCTGCTTAAGGAACCCCGGAAATTTGAATCCCTGGTTTCGGTGACGGATGTGACACCATCACTCTGGTCGATGCTTTCCTCAGAATATGACCTCAAAAAATCGGGCTATGTCAGCTGGATCACAGGCGGACTTGACACAGCAGTGAATTTCAGAAGTACAAAGAAGCTTCTTCTCATGCAGGACAACCGTGATTCGAGGGAATTCATCTACAACAATTATTTTTTTTCCTACGATTCGGTTTATACGATAACCGACAAGCTCAGGCTTGAGCCGGCTTCATCCGATATCACGGAGTTTGTTGCAGATAAATACCGGCTCTTCAGTTCAGTCGGCAACTATGTATACAACATGAACAGGCTTATGCCGGTGGCAATTGATTCAATAAAGCAACAGAGAGAACTGCCTTAATAAAAAGAAACCGGTTTGCGAAATCTCTTTCGGCAAACCGGCTGTAAATGTTTAAGAACTTATATCTGTTCCGTTATACTGCTAATAGAATTTATATCTTTTGTCGACGATGTTTGCAGCTTTCCTCAGCGCTTCATATGCCTCGTAACTTCCCCTCATCTGGTATGTGGCAGTGAGCCTTTCCTTAAGCATGTCAAGATCCTGGTCGCTGGTTGGTGCCAGGTTGTTAACTGAAAGCATATATACTCCGTTTTCTCCCTTCACTGGTCCGGTAATAGTTCCCTGCTTTGATACTGCAGCTGCTGCAACAAGTGCAGGCTCAGCTCCGGCTCCCGGAACCGAATACGACCTGAAAGTAACCTGGGTTGCTTCCTGAACTGAAAGACCCATTGTTGCGGCAATATCTTCGAGGCTCTTGCCTGATTCGCTGTTCTTTTCAAATTCTGATGACAGTATCTCAGCCTTTTTTTCTTTTGCAACCTGGAAGCGGATATCGCTCTCCACTTCTTTCATCGGAGCGATTCCCTCTTCGGTTATCTTTGTGCAGTAAGCAACAACGTATTTGTCGCCGACTTCAAAAACTGCCTGATCGTTGTTGTCAAGTACTATTTTGTTTTGTTCGGTCTGGAACAATGATATCACCAGGCTCCGGGGATTGTCCAGTCCCGGTAGTGTCTTCTGTTGCGGGTTAATATCATTGGCTACCCTTTTTGTCAGGCCTTTTTCAGTTATTGCCTGGTTGAATTTTTCATATGTGCTGCTGGTGCCTGCAAACTGACTTGCGTCGCTGTAAATTCTCTGGTTTGTCATCGACCCGGGAATTACCTTTCTGTCGACAATTCCGATGTGATATTTCCGTGAAGGCTTGGACTGGGCAAGGATCTCGATGATGTGGATACCGAATGTGGTTTCAACAGTCACAATATCACCTTTTTTTCCTGAGAAACAGGCATTGTTGAAAGGGACAACCATCATTCCTTCGGGGAACCAGCCAAGATCGCCTCCGAGCTGGGCCGAACCCTGGTCGTCAGAATTGGTGATCGCCAGCGTCGGGAAGGAAGTTCCCGATTTAATAAGTTTTACAAGACTGTCAGCTGTTGTTTTGGCATCAGCGAGGCTGCGCGTCTGTCCGGCTGAAATCAGAATATGACGTGCGTGAACAGAGTCGGGCCTGTTGGCTGCATCCAGAATACGGGCTATTTTCAGGGATCCCTCTTCGTTATAAGGTCCGAAAACTGTTGTCAGGTCTTCCGCTTTGACAAAATCCGTGAGCTGAACCGGCACTTCGCTGAGCGGGACATAAAATCCGACATGCCTGGTATCGGCAGTGAGGTTTATGTACTGAACAGGATCTTCAGCGGCCATGAATTCACTTTTGGCATTGTTGATCCAGTCCTCCGCAAGTTTTACATCTTCTTCTGAGGGAACAACATCGAAAGTCACATATTCAAGATCCCTGAGTGCTGTTTTCTTGAAACTCTCCTTATGCTTATTGTAGTACGATTCCAGGTCGGTGCTGGTTATTTTCACCAGGGAGTCGGAGATTGAGGAATAGTTTTTCACTATGTAACTGAAATCAACAGTCGACGCCGAAAGGTCCCTGTCAAATTCCGCCTGTTTGGATGTCACATAAAGCCCTTTGGAGACCAGTGTATTGTATTTTGTGCCAAGCCTGTCGTTGACAATCTCATTTTCGAAGAAGAGCCAGTATTTGTTGGTGGTTTCATCAACCTCGGTGTTTTTCAGGAAGTTGACAAGAACCGACTTGTTAAATGCTCCTGTCTGCTGGTCGGTGAAGAGCTGGAGGACTATAGGGTGAGGATTGTTTCCGAGCACAAGATCATCCACTTCTTCGGAGCTAACGCCAATACCAAGTTTCCTGTACTGGTTGTCGAGGATCCTTTCCCTTATCAGTTTCTGCCAGGTCTGCTCCCTTATCGATTCGGTTGTAGCCTCATCGATGCTTGTGTTGCCGGAAAGCTTGTAGATCTCCACGAGATTCGATACTTCAGTTTCAAAATCCTGATAGGAAAGCGATTCGTCTCCGATCGTTCCAATCTCATAATACTTTCTTGCCTTGGCAGTCTGGCCGGTACCGCCGCTGAAAAAATCGCCGATTACAAAGATGAACAGTGAAACACCGATAACCACGGCAACCATTACACCTGCTTTTTCCCTTAAAAATTGAAGTGCTGACATGAATGATATCTTCTTTGGATAAAATTGATCTTTTTTAAATCAGGCGACAAATATAACAAATTTCCTATTAAAAAAGGGTCAGGCATCATTTGCATACCTTATAATTATACGCAGCAGGGAGGGATATAGTTATTATTTGTTGATTTATTGGCATACGGTAAAAACTCATAATTATGTCGCTACCCCCACTTTCAAATGGGGGTGTGGTGTAAAAAATATCATATTATGTAAAAAAAGTATCAAAAAACAGGGGGTCGTATCAAAAAAAAGATATTTTTGCATCAAATAATACTAAAGACAATGGCAGAACTCAGATTTAGCGCATTAAAGGAAGTGTTTGGAAGGGTCCCTCTCGAAACGACGCCTCCTGCAAACAACATTTCAAAGTATTTCGGGATTGATGTTTTCAACCTGCATAAGATGGAACACTATCTGTCGACAGAAGCGTTCAGGGTGATAAAGCGGGCAATCACCGAAGGGAAATCCCTTACAATGAAAGAGGCTGATCAGGTAGCTATAGGTCTCAAGGCATGGGCTCTTGAACGCGGTGTGACTCATTATACCCACTGGTTTCACCCCCTGACCGACGGTACTGCTGAAAAGCATGACGGATTCATCGATTTCGGAGAAAGCGGACATCTGGTTGAGAATTTCTCCGGAGGCGTACTGGTTCAGTCGGAGCCTGATGCTTCGAGTTTCCCGAGCGGAGGAATCAGGAACACTTTCGAAGCCAGAGGCTATACCGCATGGGATGTGTCATCTCCCATGTTTATTGTTGGAAATACCCTTTGTATCCCTACCATCTTCGTCTCGTACACTGGTGATGCCCTCGATTACAAGGCTCCGCTTCTGAAATCTCTTTCGGAGATTGACAAAGCCGCTGTCGATATTTGCCAGTATTTTGATAAGGATGTCACAAAAGTTATTCCGACACTTGGTATTGAACAGGAATATTTTCTTGTGGATGAGGCTTTGTTTTATGCCCGCCCCGACCTTGAACTGGCCGACAGGACTCTTATGGGGCACACAGCATCAAAGGATCAGCAACTTGCCGATCACTACTTCGGATCGATTCCCAAAAGAGTAATGTGCTACATCAAGGATTTTGAATGTGAGGCGCACAAGCTTGGCATACCCGTGAAGACACGTCATAATGAGGTGGCTCCCAATCAGTTTGAGGCCGCTCCCATATTTGAAGAGGTAAACCTTGCTATTGATCATAACCAGCTTCTGATGGACGTCATGAAGAGGGTTGCGAGAAAGCACAAGTTCCGTGTTCTTTTCCACGAAAAGCCCTATGCAGGCATAAACGGTTCGGGAAAACATAATAACTGGTCGCTGTCGACAAACACCGGAGTCAATCTGCTTTCGCCGGGCAAGAATCCCAGGACCAACCTTCAGTTTCTTACCTTCCTCGTTGCCGTCCTCAAGGCAGTATACGAAAGCAACGAGCTGATAAGGGCTTCGGTTATGAATGAATCCAATTCATGGAGGCTTGGCGGACATGAGGCTCCTCCGGCAATAATTTCCGTTTTCCTTGGAACCTATCTCAGCAAGATGCTGGACGACATTTCGAAAAAGGTATCCGACAACAAAATGAGCCCGGAACAGAAGACGGAACTGAAGCTTGGGATCGGAAAAATTCCGGAGATACTCCTCGACAATACTGACAGGAACAGGACCTCGCCGTTTGCATTTACAGGTAATAAATTCGAATTCAGGGCTGTAGGTTCATCAGCCAACTGCAGCGCAGCCATGATCGCACTGAACTCGGCTGTGGCATGTCAGCTAAGAAAATTCAGGAAAGAAGTTGAAATTCTTATCAAAAAGGGGAGAGGAAAGGATGAAGCCATCTTCCAGGTCCTGAAGAAATCGATCCTCGAATCGGAGAAAGTACGTTTTGAGGGGGATAATTATTCTGCCGAATGGATGAAGGAAGCAAAGAAAAGAGGCTTGAGTTCCCTTGAAAGCGTTCCTGAATCCATCAGCAAATACCTTACTCCCAAATCGAAAGAGGTGCTTGTCGGAGGAGGGATTTTCTCGGAGAAGGAGCTTCAGAGCCGTGTGGAAGTTGAATATGAAAAATTCACAAAGAAAGTACAGATTGAATCGAGAGTTCTGGCCGACCTTGCAATAAATCACATCGTTCCGACTGGGATCAAGTACATGTCGTCGCTTATTGAAAACATCAGGGGGCTGAAGGAGATCTTCGCGGAGAAGGAATACCTGAAGCTTTCGGAGCCGGGGAGAGAGGCTGTCACGATAATTTCCGACCATGTTATAAATATAAAGAAGATGGTCTTCGAAATGGTTGAGGAGCGTAAAAAAGCCAATGTGATTGAAGATTCATACAAGAAGGCGCTTGCCTATGAGAAAAATGTCAAGCCTTACCTCGGAAGCATAAGGCAGCACATCGACAAGCTTGAGCTTATCGTTGATGACGAGATCTGGCCATTGCCGAAATACAGGGAACTGCTGTTCACAAGATAGGTTGGTGAGGGTTTAGGTTAGAAAGCAAAGGGGCATCATTTCTGGTGCCCCTTTCGATTTTACACTGAGACTATGATTTGAATCGTCATAGTTTGATGAATTCTACCCTGCGGTTCAGAGCCTTATTGGCCGGTGTGTCATTAGGTGCAACAGGCTGGCTTTCACCCATACCGTCCGATTCAAGCCGGGAGGCATCGATGCCAAAATTCTTTACCAGTTCATTCTTCACCGAAGCGCCACGCCTTTTTGACAGATCCATATTGGAGGCATCGGCTCCGTCAGCGTCGGTATGACCGACAATCTTAACCCTGACATCAGGATTTTCCTGAAGCACGGCGGCAATCTCCTTAAGCGTTCCGTTTGATTCGGGCTTGACAATATCCTTGTTTACATCGAAATAGATTCCGTAGGAGACCAGCTTGCCTTCAGTTATGAGTTTGTTTCTCATATCAGGGGCCCCGACGGCAATACGCACGTTGCTTATCATTGCGGCGCCATATTCGAACCTCAGCCTGTCGGGCTTAACGCATCCGGCCGGGAAGGCCCTGGGCAGGTCAATGACTTTGTTCTGATCCTGATATGTACGTATCCTTGTTTTCTGGACCCAGATGGCAATATGGTACATCTGGTTCATTTTCTCCCGGTAGTCCTGATTGTCAACAAATCCGCTCAGCTTAGCCGCTGAGCACTCATCCCCATAGAGCCATGTATGGTAACCCAGTCTTCCGGTGTATTCCACCTGGAACTGGAATCCGCCATTTCCGGGAGCGGAACCGCCGTCCCATGCTTTTGCATTTTTCGCCTGCATCAGCTTCATATGCCAGCCTGACATCCGGTCACCTTCAAGTCCGCCAATGGGAATGACATCAAACTCGATTGTGTAGTTCTCAGGCAGCTTAAGGAGCTCATCAGTCCAAACACATTCGTTCATGATGAATTTCATCCACTTCCCCGGAAAGAGATTGGTTGTCACCACCTCGGCTGAGCCGTTGGTGTTCCACAATGCAGGAAAGTCGCCCACAGCGTCCTGGCTGAAATCGTCATAAAAGATTACCTTCTCTCCCGGGACAAAATCATACTTCGAGTAAGCCTGAAGAGGAGCCTGTTGCTGCCCCTGCGAGGCTTCACCGGTTTTCTGGTCGCTTGTGCCCTGAGCCTGCCCTGTTGTACTCTTGCCGGCTGAAGCATTATTGTTTGCGTTGCCTTTATTATCGGGGTTTGAGGTGATGCTGTCCTCCACAGCGTCAAGTGTCTTGTCAATAGCCTGGTCAGCTTTCTGGTTAAGCCTGCGGTTGACCTGCTGTTCAAGTTTCTTTTTCAGGTCGACCTTGATCTGCGATTCAGCATTTACTGTAAGGCACATCAATGCCACTACAATAAATAATTTAATTGTGTGATACATGGTAGATGGAGTTTAGTCAGGAAACAGAATAGCGTTTAGAATCTTAGATTAAAGGTATATAAGAAATTTTGTTATTATATCAGTCTTATTGGGATTTTTTTTTGCACTGATAAGGAATTCCGGATTCATGAATGCCGGTTGTCGTTTCAGTTTTATTTTTCATACCCGTAAACATGGTACATTTATTGATGCATTTCGAAGGCTTGCCGCCTGCTGTTATTTCTTATTATCAAAATGATTACTTTTGATGTTTAAATCAGGATGATATCATGAAGCGATTAATACTGGCCATATTATTATTTTCGGTTTTTATCTTCCAGGACTCACAAGCCCAGAAGAAAAAGGCAGATAGAGCTTATGCCGCTTTTAATGCCGGCGAGTACTACGAAGCAATTGACCAGTTCAAGGATGCTTACTCAAAGTCGAAAAAAGCCGACAAATCATTCAGGACGGAACTGGGTTACATGGTTGCTGAGTCGTATCGCCTGACAAATGATCCGAAGAATGCGGAGACATGGTACAGGCTTGCCGTTCGTTCAGCTACATCAAAGCCCGAAGCCCAGTACTGGCTTGCCGAATCACTTAAAAAAACCGGCAAGTACCAGCAGGCAATTGAGGAGTTCAGAAAGTACAAGCAGGTGGCCCCTTCCGACTCAAGGGCCGATCAGCAGATAAGAGCCTGCGAACTTTCGCTGGAGTGGGAGAGGAACCCCGAAGCTTACAGGGTGGAAGAACTCAAGGACCTGAACTCGAGGTTTTCGGATTTCAGCCCGGCCTATGGCCGTGATGATTTCGGAGTGATTTATTTCACCTCCTCACGCGACGATGCAGCCGGAAGCAAAACTCACGGAGCAACCGGTCAAAGCTTTACCGATATATTTGAAAGCCGTATTGACAAAAAGTCAAAATGGAGCACCCCCATACCGGTTGATGACCTCAACAGTGATTCGGAGGACGGAACACCAAGCTTTACATCCGACTACATGCAGGTCTTCTTTACACGTTGTGAAGCCGGCAAACGGGAGAAGAAGGGCTGTGTGATAATGGTCTCCGAACGCTCAGGCGACAAGTGGGGCG
The DNA here is from genome assembly GCA_034004115.1 of Bacteroidales bacterium. Taxonomy (GTDB): domain Bacteria; phylum Bacteroidota; class Bacteroidia; order Bacteroidales; family VadinHA17; genus LD21. Next base: position 10,602 of record JAVEXG010000096.1, read on the forward strand.
ATGCAAAGGATACCGGGATTCTTCCTGATTCGCTCGTAGCCGCCCATCCTTCAATATCCTCCGACGGACTGACTCTCTATTTTGTTTCCGATATGCCTGGCGGATCAGGGCTCAAGGATATCTACCACGTAAACAGAAACGATGAATCGGACTCATGGTCGACACCCCGCAACCTGGGAACTGACATAAATACTCCTGGTAACGAACTCTTTCCTCATATCAGGGATGACGGGACTCTGTATTTTGCATCCGACGGACATATTGGTATGGGCGGACTTGATATCTTCAAGGCCGTACCCCAACCCGACGGCTCATGGGTGGTCCAGAACATGAAAGCTCCAATAAACGGCTTTGCTGACGACTTCGGCATCGCCTTCGAAAGCGGAAATGAGAAGGGAATTTTCAGCTCCACACGTAAGGGCAGGGGAAATGATGACTTATATACTTTTGAACTGCCTCCACTGAGATTCAACGTTACCGGGCTGATAAAAGACGAGAAGACAGGCCAGCCGATCCAGGGCTCTGTTGTCAGGCTTATCGCCAGCGATGGATCGAATCTCCAGGCTGAAACTGGGCAGGGAGGTGATTTCAAATTCAGCCTCAGGCCGGACGTCGATTATATCTTCCTTGCTTCAAAACAGGGATACCTGAACGGCAAGGAAAGAGAAACAACAAAGAACCAGGAAAAGAGCCGCGACTTTATGGTCACTATCCCCCTGACTGCAATCGACAAACCGATTGAACTGCCAAACATCTTCTACGACTTCGGGAAATGGGATCTCCGGCCAGAATCGATGGTGTCGCTCGACAAGCTTGTTGAGACACTTAATGACAACTCAAACGTAACTATAGAGCTGATGTCGCACACCGACTCACGCGATACTGAGGAATACAACCTCGACCTCTCGCAGAAAAGAGCTCAGTCGGTAGTACAATATCTCATAGAAAAGGGAATCGCAGCCGACAGGCTTTCAGCCAGGGGCTACGGGGAATCGACCCCCAAAGTGGTGGATGCAGATATTGCTGAGCAGAATCCTTTCCTGAAGGAAGGGACTTCACTTACAGAACAGTTCATAAACTCTCTTGCCAACGAAGAACAAAAAGAGATTGCACACCAGATAAACAGGCGTACGGAATTCAGGGTGCTCAGGACCGATTATGTTCCGGCCGAAAGATGACTTTGGAATCCAAATACGGCAGAAGGGGTGTCTCCTCTCAAAAAGAGGATGTCCATTCGGCAATCCGCAATATTGACAGGGGATTGTTCCCCAATGCATTCTGTAAAATTGTACCTGATATCCTTGGAGGTGACCCGGACTACTGTAATGTGATGCATGCCGACGGGGCTGGTACAAAATCATCGCTGGCCTATATCTACTGGAAGGAGACAGGAGATATGTCAGTATGGAAGGGCATTGCTCAGGATGCTGTTGTTATGAATACCGACGACCTTCTCTGTGTTGGCGCCTGTGATAACATCCTTCTCTCTTCGACAATCGGAAGGAATAAAAACCTTATCCCCGGCGAGGTCATCTCGGCAATAATAAACGGAACAGAAGAGGTCCTTAAAGAACTCAGGAGTCTTGGAGTGGGTATATGGTCGACAGGCGGAGAGACCGCCGACCTGGGCGACCTTGTCAGGACCATCGTGGTCGATTCGACTGTGGTGGCCCGTATGAAAAGAAGAGATGTGATTACCTGCGACATAAAGCCGGGAGATGTTATTGTGGGGCTGGCATCGTTTGGCCAGACCACCTGGGAAACGGAATATAACGGAGGAATGGGGAGCAACGGTCTTACCTCAGCCAGGCATGATGTCTTTTCAAAGTACCTTGCCCGAAAATATCCGGAAAGCTATGACCCTTCAATACCTCCGGAACTGATTTATTCAGGCAGTCTGTCACTTACAGAAAAATTACAGGGGCTCAGCATCGATGCCGGAAAGCTTGTGCTCTCACCGACCCGCACCTATGCTCCGGTTGCCGTGAAAATCATAAGGGAGCTGAGATCCTCAATCCACGGAATGATACATTGTTCGGGCGGAGGCCAGACCAAGGTATTGCATTTCATCGACGGACTCCATGTGATAAAGGACAATATGTTTCCCGTTCCTCCTCTCTTCAGGACTATCCGGGAAGAGTCAGGAACTCCATGGCAGGAAATGTACAAAGTATTCAATATGGGGCACAGGCTCGAGATTTACACCGACCGGGATTCAGCAGAAAAAATCACAGGCATTGCCGCCGGTTTCAGCCTCGATGCGAAGATCATAGGACATTGCGAGCCGTCTGACAATAAAAAGCTTACAATAGTTTCAGAAAACGGAAGATTCGAATACTGAAACCGGATTTAGTTTTTTATTATCTTTGCACGCTGAAAATTCGTTACTTCTATGGAGGCAAACATGATTCTTGAGAAGCTGGAGGGAGTTAAACAACGGTTTATTGAGGTTGGGGAGCTTCTTACAAGGCCTGACATACTTTCCGACATGGAAAGATATGTAAAGCTGAGCAGGGAATACAAGGATCTCCATCCTGTTGTGGATGCCATGGAGAAATACAGGCTTGCCGTTCAAAACCTGGCCAGTGCAAGGGAACTGCTTGCAACCGAGAAGGACGAAGAGATGAGGGAAATGGCAAAGGCGGAGGTCGACCAGCTGTCTGAAGTCCTTCCTGAAATGGAAGAGGAGATAAAATTACTTCTGATCCCTGCTGATCCTGAGGACGACAAGAATGCAGTAATGGAGATAAGGGCCGGCACCGGTGGTGATGAGGCCAGTATTTTTGCGGGCGACCTGTTCAGGATGTACAGCAAGTACTTCGAGCAGAAGGGATGGAAGGCTGAAGTAAACAGTTTTTCTGAAGGAACAGCAGGCGGCTACAAGGAAATTGTGATCAGTGTGTCAGGTGAAGGGGTTTACGGCGTTCTCAAATACGAATCAGGGGTTCACAGGGTTCAGCGTGTGCCTCAGACCGAGACTCAGGGCAGGATACATACTTCGGCTGCATCAGTGGTGGTTCTGCCGGAAGCCGACGAAGTCGATGTCGAGATCAGGAATGAAGATATCAGAAAGGATACATACTGTTCTTCAGGCCCGGGAGGCCAGTCGGTAAATACAACTTATTCAGCAATCAGGCTTACTCACATACCTTCGGGCATCGTTGTAATATGCCAGGATGAAAAATCACAGATCAAGAATTACGACAAGGCGCTTAAGGAATTGCGAACACGACTGTATAATCTTGAATATCAGAAATATCTTGATGAAGTTGCCCAAAAGAGAAAAACAATGGTCTCTACCGGCGACAGGTCTGCAAAGATCAGAACTTACAATTATCCGCAGGGAAGGGTTACTGACCATCGTATAAACTTTACTGTGTATAACCTGCCTTACATTCTCGACG
>JAVEXG010000097.1:0-13855 GCA_034004115.1 Bacteroidales bacterium
TTGAAGTAGTTGTTGAAGGTTAACGGCCCCCTGAATACCTCATGGTTTTTGCGAGCTATATGCTTTAATTATCAGAGTTTGGATCTATCCATTTTATAATGGAACAGGTCAAGTCACCTGATCAGACTCATTAACTTCATAATAAACCTGGGAGGTGGTTTCATCCCAAGTTGTTCCATTAGCCCAAGACGATCAGGAACTCCCCAATGTTCAATTAGTTTCCCACCATTAAATTGCATAATATCTATAACAGTAATCTCAAATGTCTTATTGGTCGGCAGCATTGGCCCAAACTGGCCAGTCTGTGTACCACGTGCAGTCATTCGACCCCAGACTTTATTATCATTGATAACCATATCTTCGATAACCATCGAGAAATCAGTAAACGCGCTATGTAAACTCTTTATAGCATTTTTAACGCCTTCTACCCCCGGAGGAGAAAATCCGTATTGATGTTCTACAAAATCCTGTGAAGTATGTTTATCAAATACAGTCACATCACCTTTACTGAATCCTTCTTCAATTAGTATTTTGAACAGCTGTTCATTTGAGGTTTCTGTTTCCATTTTTCCTTTTGATTTTATATACTAACATATGTAGTGTCATATTGTTGATATGTAATCAAATATTGAAATTCGGAATTCTTCCCCCCTACAGCAGAATTTACAGGCCCCTTCCCCCCTGGGGGAAGGTTAGGGAAGGGGGTAAAGGCTCGGGAAGGGGTAAATGCTTAGGGAAGGGGTAAATTCTGGTGAAGGGGGCATAAACGATAAAAAATAAGAGTTTTAGTCATCATTGCCGAAAGTCATTTTCTGTAAATCCTTTTTAAGATAAATCATATCAACAAGTTGTATGTCGCCTTCGAAAATAGGGTGGTCGTAGTTGTCTGTAAAAAAATTCTTCACCCGGTATGACTTTTCAAATCCGCAACTTTCATAAAACGACAGGATTGCCGGCGTTTCGCCTGTTCCGACAAGCATTGTTTTGTAGTCATCTTTGTAGAAATCGAAAATGAAATTTATCAATTCTCTGCCGTACCCTTTGCCCTGGTATTTCCCATATGTCGCTATGTTTTTCAACTCGCAGGTTTCGCTGTCGACCGGCACTACAACGCAGACACTTTTCAGATCATCGTCATATAAAGCAAACAGGTCTCCGCCCGGCAAATACCTGTCAATCATATTCTCCTGCTCGTCTGCCATCAACAATAAGTCAAGGAACTGTTTCTTGTTTTCTGTAATTTTTTCTATTTTCACTATATCTCTGCAGTTTCCTGATTAATCAAGTCCGGTAATTACAGGGGAAAAGGCAAAATGCTTTCCGAAAAGGAATAGATATCGGACAATTACAATGAGTAAAATTGAGATGCCGTAAGTTATTTTACGTAAAGGCATACTTTTGTAAGGTGTTAGTAATGAACGCTAATGTCCGGGTAAGTGTTTCGCCGGAAATTTATTCATTTGTATTGTCTTTCAGAGGCCGAATGATTTCAAGTCGCCAATTAAACAGTGTCCCGGTTTCTCCTGATTTTGTAAAATTATTCTTTTGAAGAATTGAGAACGAATCAATATTGGTTTTTTCGGTTGATGCAATAATTGTCCTGATATTTGCTTGTTTTTTTGCCCATTCAATCATTGCACTCACGGCCTCTGTCATAAATCCCCTTTTCCTGAATTCCTCATGGGTCCCATAACCAATTTCAATTTCTCCATCTGCATTTGGTTCTCCGACAAAACATAAATCCCCGACCATAAGGTTATCTGCTTTTGAAATTATGGTCCAGATTGTAGAGAATAAGTAGTTTTTACCGGAGTCTGCAACGTTTGGTAATATAGTTTGTTCAAGAGCTTCTTTGAGGTCGTCTGAAATTGTCCTTGATGAAGTATTTAAGTTTAACTCTGTCTCCAGGGAGTTATCAAGTCTCATATATTTTGTGAGTTGTTCGTATGTCAGAGGTTTAATGATAAGTCTTTCAGTTTCTATCATAGTTCGTGTTTTGTGGCGTTGGATTGTTTCTTTATCTTCCTGACTTGTGACAATTAGTGCGGCAATGATACCATTGTTTTAAAAAAAAGGATTTATAAGGTTATTCAAGACAGAGTCCGGAGAAATAAATTGCAGATTTCCTGGCATTTTTATTTAGAATATTTATCTCCATGAATTGATTCACCACGGATATCACGGATGGCACGGAGAAAATCACGGAATTTAAAATTTGAGATCATCCGTGTCTTACCCGTGTTCTCCGCGAAATCAGTGGTTAAACCAAAACCATTTATTTACCACGGATATCACGGATGGCACGGAGAAAATCACGGAATTTAAAATTTGAGATCATCCGTGTCTTACCCGTGTTCTCCGCGAAATCAGTGGTTAAACCAAAACCATTTATTTACCACGGATATCACGGATGGCACGGAGAAAATCACGGAATTTAAAATTTGAGATCATCTGTGTCTTACCCGTGTTCTCCGAGAAACCCGTGGTAAAATAACACAAACCAGATTAGATTTTCCCCCGTTAGTTCTGATCTTTCTAATCCCCACAGCCCTGCCCCGTCAGTCCCAATGGCGAAACCCGGCAGCACCAATCAACCCCATCTTATGCCCTGTCTGACTTTCACAGAAGGAAAAAAGCAGACCGAAGTTAAATAAACCGAAGATCAGATTAAAGAAAAACCCTGAAATCATTCTGAAAAATGTTGGAAGTTGATCTTCAGGCCTCCTGAGATCCACCCCCAACCCCCTGTAAGGGGGCTTTAAGAACGTTGATAACTTTGTAGCATCTATGGGAGGAAGCATGCAATTGACAGTGCCCTGTGCCAAGCCTTCGCTGAAGCTGCGGCTTGCAAAGCCTGTGCCCTTTCCTGCTTCTCAGATCATGTTTTTCAGATACTTCCCCGTAACCGAACGGGGGCAGTTTACAATATCTTCAGGTAATCCCTGGAATATCAGCTCGCCTCCCTTTTTGCCGCCTTCAGGACCAAGATCGATTATCCAGTCGGCAAACTTTATAATATCGAGGTTGTGTTCAATTATTACAACCGTGTTTTCATTGGCCACAAGCGATTTCACTATTCTGTAGAAATTATCGATATCCGACAGATGAAGTCCGGTGGTGGGTTCATCCATTATATAAATATTGCTTTCGGCTGTTAATTCGGTTGCGATCTTCAGCCGCTGCGATTCACCGCCCGACAGCGTGCTGAGCGACTGGCCCAGTTTCAGGTAGCCCAGTCCCACTTCCTGAAGAAGATGCAGGTGCTTTTTGATCCTGGTTGACTTGAAGAACTCGTACGACTGATTAACTGTCATATCGAGAATTTCCGCAATATTTCTTCCGAAAAATTTCAAATCCAGCACTTCTGCGTGGTAGCGTTTTCCTTCGCACTCATCGCAAACGGTTTTAACCGAATCGAGGAAATGAAGCTCAAATGTAAGAACACCCTGACCGTTGCATTTCGGACATGCACCCTTTGAATTAAAACTGAACAGAGAAGGATCGGTTCCGGTTGCAGATGCAAATTCTTTCCTTATCAGATCGAAGACTCCGATAAAAGTTGCTGCATTGGCTCTTGAGGATTTCCCGATGGGCGACTGGTCAATCACAATGGCTTCGGGATGCTGCCGGGCAAAGCACTCGTGGATCAGGCTGCTCTTTCCGCTTCCGGCCACTCCGGTGACACAAGTAAGCACTCCCTTTGGAATCTTCACCGAGATATTCCTGAGGTTGTTGGCTGTGGCGTTTTCGATTTCGTAAAACGATTCGAATGGCTTACGGGAGAATGCCGGCTTGTCTTTTTTGTTCAGAAACTCTGCGGTGATGCTTCCGGATGATGTAATTCCTTCAGGTTCTCCGTTATACACGATGGTTCCGCCATATTTTCCAGCTCTGGGACCAATGTCCACTAACCATTCCGCCGACCTTATAACGTCAGGGTCGTGTTCAACAACGAACACTGAATTGCCCTTGTCTTTCAGGCGGAACAGTATACTGATAAGGTTTTCGGTGTCGCGAGGATGCAGTCCGATTGTAGGTTCATCGAGAACGTAAAGCATATCTACCAGGTTGCAGTCCATCTGCCTTGACATTTTTACCCGTTGCGATTCGCCGCCGGAGAGCGTACCCACCGCCCTGTCGAGCGATAAATAGCCAACGCCGATTTCGATCAGCTGCTGAAGCAGGAACTTTGCTTTTCTCAGAACAGGTCGGGATATTTCATCATTTATGTTCTGTAAAAAGGGAAGCACGTCGATCAGTTCCATCCTGCACACATCGGCTATTGTCAGTCCGTTGATCGTCACACTTAATGCCCGTTCATTCAGCCGTGTGCCGCCGCAGTGTCCGCATATAAGGTAACTGAAGAATTTCGAGTAGGCGTTTTTCTCTTCTTCGGCTGACTCGTCATCAGCCCTGGAAGTGACTGCTTTTTCGAGTTTCCTTACTAATCCTTCAAAGGTTCGGTTATAAGTCAGTTTTTCGCCGGTGTTTTTTATCTGAAATGGTTCGGAATAGAGGAGCAGATTCAATTCGTCGTCCGAAAAATATTTCAGGGGTTTGTCGGCATCCGTCACACCCAGGCTGATAAGTTCTTTCCACAGGAATCCGCCGATTCTGTAGTGAGGATGGGTGATGGCGCCTTCGCGGATCGATTTTTCCCTGTCGAGGAACATATCGGTGTCTATCCTGATCCTCTTTCCCAGTCCCTTGCAATGCGGGCACATTCCTTCGGGATGGTTAAACGAGAAATAAAACGACGGCCCGATGAACGGTTTCCCGACGCGCGAAAAGAGCAGTCGCAGGTAGGTATTGATTTCGGTTGCAGTACCCACTGTGCTTCGGAGGTTATTTCCCATCCGTTTCTGGTCAATAACTATTGAAGTTGACAGGTTGAGGATGTCGTCGACGTCGGGTCTCGACAATTTAGGCATCCGGGTACGGGCAAAAGTGGAGAAGGTTTCAATCAGCTGTCTCTGTGCTTCGGTATAGATTGTATCGAAAAGGAGTGATGATTTTCCGGAGCCTGATACCCCGGTGAATACTACCAGCTTATGTTTCGGGATATCAATATCGATATTCCTGAGATTGTTGGTATGAGCGTTTTTTATTATTATCTTATCCCTGTTCATAATAATTGAATTGTCCCGTTATTGCTGTCACTTTCCGGCTTTTCCGGTGATCCGGACTATATGAAGCCGCAGTATGTTCATTTTTGGAAATGACATTTCCGATTTAAGCAGTTTATCCTGTTTCACTTCAGGTTTTTTCTCCAGGTGATTCAGCAGGACCTGCATCCCGTGTCTTTTCTCCTCCAGGTCACCTGCTATCGACATGACACCCCGGAAAACGACTGTCCTGTAATTGTGTTCGCACTGGCCGTCTTCATAGCCGCCGTCTTCTATCACAGTGGCGCAGACGTCGGGGTTTGCCATTATGAAGTCGATTTTCAGTCCTTTGGCGGAACAATGGAAGTACAGGTCTTCATTTTCCTGGTCGTAGCCGTAGCTGAGAGTCACAATATAAGGCTCATTATCGCGGCACATTGAAATGGTGCAGAACTTGCCGTTTTTCAGTATCCCTTTGATCTCGGACGGATCGGTTATTTCCCTGTCGGGATGGTTGTTCAGATGGTATTTCTCCATAGGTACAGGATTGATTATTTAGATCCCCGTGGGAGGCAGATAAGGTTGCAGGTCTACCACCAGGCGGAGGTGTCAGTCAAAAGTAGCGCACAAATTACGAAACCGGAAACAAGTTTCAAAAAGAAAATTGATCAGAAGATATGTAAATATTATGGAGCTTAACAGCGGGAGTAGGAGGTGGATCCCTTCATCCGCAAGAGCTTAACCACGGAGTCGCACAGCCTGCCCCGATCCTTCGGGGGAGTAAAGAAAGGAGTAACACGGAGTAAATAAAAAAGTTAACCACGTTTCAGTGGAAACGACCGGCACAAACGGCTGATCATTTTGCCTGCTCCTGCCGGTAGTTATTTGCAATGGTTACAATCTGGATGACTTGCAAGACTCAATGCCCTTGTGCCTTGTGTCTTGTGTCTTATGTCGTGTGCCTTGTGTCTTGAGTCTTGTGTCCTGTGCCTTGTGTCTTGCGTTTTATGCCAGAGACCTGGTCCCGTAAGTTACCGCGATACAATACCGGCAGTGGTTTTCAATATCTGGTAACTGCACCAAATCCCCGGAAGTCAGACAAAGATGCTTCAGGTAGAAAAACAACATCTCCACCGAAATTCATGTTGGTTTCGATCATTTCGTCATAGATATCATCGACCACTTCTTTCTTTGGTTTATCTTCCGGTGAAACAAAATGAATCTTATTACCCTCTATAATTCCGGGCATAAACAACCCCTCTTCAATAAAAAGTGTTTTAATTCTCCCTTCTAAAATGGCTCTCCAGATATCATTGACATCGCTCAGGAACTTTCCGCTGTTCACAGCCTTTTTTAATTCTGCCTTTCGGGCGTTGTTCTTTTCCGTCAGGTGGCTCCTGAAGATGTTCCAGGCTTCTGAAACAATCGACTGAGCTGTATCGTCCAGTCGGTTCTTATTCAAATAAGAATCCAGGATAGTGTTCTTCTTGTCAGCTATTTTTAAGTATTCATGATAGTTACTCTCTTCGGTGCAGATGAGTACAAGTAACGGATTTTCTTTCCTCACTTTATTCAGTTCAGTATCAACCTGCTTCAAAAACTCAGCTGTCAGGTTGTTTTGTCTGGGTGCATTAGCCAATTCTGCTTTGTTTTCAGAATAAAATAGAGTGTTTTCAATCGGGAACGGCTCGCTTATCTCTTCCACCACCTTATCGTTAAAGGCTTCTATGAGCCTGACTTTCTGCTGACTCAGTACCAGGACAAAATAATTGGCTTCATGGTGGTAAGCTCTTACAAGATCACGTGTGGCGAAAGTATTGCCAATGATCACGCGGTTTTCAACCTCAATTGGCAACCGGACATAATCTGCTATATCCTCATTGACAAAAAGGATCAGGGATTCCAGGTTTTGCTGATGGTCTATATCTGCCTCCAATACTTTCAATCGTTCTATCAGGGGCATTATAGCTCTTTTATTCTCATAACTGAGTAATCTTTTCTCTGCCTCTTTAACAAGATTTTTTAACGTCAGTGCGTCTTTCTGATTGTCTGGTCTTGTCCTGTGTGTATTCAGGATTATTGTTACACAGTTCTCCCCGGTAATGTCTTTGATTTTTTTTAATTTACTGTTCATGTTTCTCGTTCTATTTGTTTTTCAAATTATTGATACCGGCCTCAAAAAACTCTCCCTGTGCTTAATATAAGAAAAAAATCAGACAAAAAGCAATCTCCGGCTCATAAAATCATTCAGTAAATACTGCTAGCTGTGCTGCATGGCTTAAATATTTTTTTAGATGATTAAGTCAGAACATCAACGGGCGAAGTCAATAAAGTGACCAATACTATATAAACAATTGAATGATGGTTTTGCTCAATCCGGTTGTCGTAGATGAGTAAATTTATGGGTTAATCTGTTTTGTTCAGCAAGAGACAGGCAGCGGCGTAACCAATCTGAAAATCCATGCTCAGTTCCGCAACAATTTAACCATTTGTGTCTTATACACTATATGGCTGTCTTTTATTCTTTTTCCGGAGACATCATTTTATATACCAGCCCGGCCAGTAAAGCTCCGGCGATAGGGGCGATCCAGAACAGCCATAACTGACCTAATGCCCAGCCGCCTGCAAATATAGCCTGGCTTGTGCTTCTTGCGGGATTTACAGAAGTGTTTGTTACAGGAATGCTTATCAGGTGAATGAGTGTTAACGCCAGACCAATTGCAAGTCCTGCAAAACCTTTGGGAGCTTTTGAATGCGTTGCGCCCAGGATCACGATCAGGAACATGAAGGTCATTACAATTTCACATACTAAAGCGGCAAGCATACCGTATCCGCCGGGTGAATGTTCACCATATCCGTTTGAGGCAAATCCGCCTAATTCGAATCCCGGTCTACCTGTTGCAATTATGTATAATATGCCGGCTCCGGCAATCCCGCCGGCTAACTGAGCAAGGATGTAGGGAAGCAGCTCTTTTTTATCAAAGCGCCCGCCGGCCCATAGTCCGATGGAGACGGCAGGATTCAGGTGACAGCCTGAGATATGTCCGACAGCATATGCCATCGTGACGACAGTTAAGCCGAAAGCTATGGCTACTCCTGCAAATCCGATTCCCAGTTCAGGATATGCTGCAGCTAATACAGCACTTCCGCAACCACCCAGCACCAACCATAGGGTTCCGATAAATTCCGCGACAAGCTTTTTCATTATGTACTCCTTTCATAAAGTTATTAATCCAAGTTGTTTTGTGGTTTCTGCTAAAGAATAGGCAAAAATTTAAATTATTTACTAAAATATGAAAAGTTCTAGTAATCTGAAATTATATCTCAGACTATCGGAGGGAGGTATTCAGTATCCGGACTAAAAGCACATAACAAGGACCGGCCCGACCTAACCGAAGTTGCTGATTTCTATATCATATTTGCCAAGAAGTCCCGGAACCCCCTGCAGTGAGAATTTTGCCTTTCTGATACGGTTTATTTCCGGGTCGAGGGAATAGTTGTATGAAGTCCGGAAGTCTGCTTTTTCAAGGTTTGTGTTGTCGAAGGATGCTCCGGAGAGGTCGCAGTTGTTAAACACGGCATTAGTAAGGTCACATTCTGCAAAATCAACTTCAAGGAGATGAACGTTAATGAAGGAAGTGTTTTTGATTTTGGTTTTGTAGAACGAAGAATGGTCGAGAGCGCAGCTTTCAAAGCTGAAGGAAAGTCCGAATCCGCTGCAATCATCAAAATGCAATCCCAGCATCTTGCAGTGTTTGAACTTAATATCCCGTAGTATGGTGCCGGTAAGTGAGGCCAGACTCAGGTTGCATTCCGAAAACTCACAGTCGGTGAATTTAAAATCAGAAAGGTCGCTGTTTGAGAAATCGCAGTTCAGAAAGCGGCAGTTTTCGTATTCCCCCGGGTTCAGGCGATTGTTTTTGAAATCGATTTTTTCAAATGTTTTTCCTTCAGTGTAAAACTGTTCCATATTATTTCAACTTAAGCATTATGCTGCAGGGCGTCTTTTACCCTGCTTATGTTTGTTTCCCGTTTGAAGGAATAAGTTTTGTCTCTCAGGCTGCATATCCCGAACAGCTGAAGTGCTTTTTCAAGAAAGACTGTTGAATTGTATTCAAGTCCTGTGTCGGAGAGAGTCTCTGCCAGCAGTTCAATATTCTCAACGCTGAAACCCTGCAATGTGTTAAGGTATGCATCAGTCTCAGCGGCATCCAGACCGAGTAATTTTTCAAGATCGAGGTTTGCGTCATTCAATAACATCTCCTTCAGGTCGGCTTTAACCTCTTCCAGGGTTATCGCCAGGCTTTCATTTCCGCCGAATAATTTTTGCCGGATGGCCCTCATTATCCTTCCGATCTTTTCAATTTCTCTAAGCAGATAATCCTTCTGTTCCATCGAAGTTTTGTGTTATCTCTCTTCGTCCCATCGTCCCTCCGTCCCTTCGTCCCTCCGTCCCATCGTCCCTCCGTCTCTTCGTCCCTTCGTCCCAATTACTCTCGATCTCATTAGATATAATTCAATGCAGCGAAAATCAAATTTAAGAACTCTCCAGATCAAAACATAATAATCTGTTTTCGGATGTAACTTGTAACCTAATAAAGTATTAATATTTAGATTCTTAAGCCCCCCTTCTGCGCCTTCGCGTAGCCGCTACGGCGGAGCAAGGTAGGGGGGTGGGGGGATAGAACGTAAACTGGAGAAGAAGTGGTCTCAATTATAAAAAGATGTGTATAGAGACACGGGAAACAGGAAAAAAAGTATCAAAAAAGACTAAAAAAAATTTGCATTGTATTAAACGATTGTCTACATTTGTAGACAGATGTCAAAAAATGTAGACGTTATGTATCTTACAAACGCAGAAGAACAGGTTATGAAGGTGTTGTGGGATCTCGAAAAAGCCTTCATAAGGGATCTGATGAACGGGTTTCCTGATCCCAAACCGGCCCAGACAACGGTATTTACCCTGCTGAAGCGAATGATCGACAAGGAATTTGTCGGATTCAGGCAGTATGGCAATTCGAGGGAATACTATCCCCTTGTGAGCAAAAACGACTATTTTTCAAGGGAGATAAGCGGCATAATAAAGGATTTCTTCAACAATTCAACCGCCCAGTTTGCATCGTTCTTTGCCGATGAAACAGATATGACGAAAGAGGAACTTGAAGAACTAAGGCAGATCGTTGAAAAGAAAATAGCTCATAAAAAGGCAAAAAAATGATTGCTTACCTTATCAGATCGGGTGTCTGCATGGTCCTGCTCTTCGGACTCTACAGCCTGATCCTCAGGAAAGAGAAGCTTTTCAGCTTCAACAGGTTCTATCTGATCTTTGCGGTCGTATTCTCCCTTGCCGTTCCTTTCGTCTCGATACCGGTTGAAATTGGTTCCCGTCCGGCAGCGGTTGAAATAGCAGAAATGTTCAACCATATTCAGCTTCCGGAGTCCAGTGAATACCCAGAAGTGACCATTCAGGAAAACTCGATCGCAGAAGAGACGGTTTTCACCGAATCAGCCGTTACCCAAGAATTGCCCCGTCCTGTGCAGGAACAGGAAAGTCATGGCGGTATTGGGGCAATACTTCTGATTATCTACCTGGCGGGACTGACATTGATGTCGGTCAGGTTTGTAAGAAATGTAATGGTTGTCAGAAGGATGTTGCTGAAGTCGGAACAGATCGATCAGAGCTGGTACAGGATAGCCCTCCTCGATGGTCTTGCCAGTCCCTTCAGTTTTCTTCGAACTGTTTTCCTCGACAGGCAGGATTACCTGAAAAACAGGATCCCTGCGAATGTCCTGAAGCATGAGCTTGAGCACATAAGGCAGGGGCATTCGCATGATGTAATTTTCTTTGAGCTTATGAATATTTTCTTCTGGTTCAATCCGATGCTTTACCTGTTCGGAAAGGCGGCAAGGATCAACCACGAATATCTTGCCGACGAGGCGGTTGTAAGGGATTCACGGGATCCCGATACCTATGAAGGCGAACTGATAAGCTTCATTCGCTGCAGGGCAAGTGTGCCCTTCACATGCGGGCTTAATTCTTCGATGATAAAGGACCGGCTGCTGATGCTCAACACTGTCACATCCTGTTCCGGGAGGAAGATCAGGATGGTTGTTGTTTCGGTCATGTCCGTTCTTCTCCTTACCCTGCTCAGCCTCAGGCCGGCATATCCCGATACCCAGGATGACAGGAACAGAAAGAAATTGTTAAGGGCACAGGATATTGTTATTGAAGACGTTTATTTCAGGGGTCCTGATTTCAATCCGGAGAAAGCCCTGATGGTCTTTGACGGCAAGCCGCTTTCATTCGGTGACACTATCAAATTTGATCCTGCTGGGGTGAAGACTATCTCGGTAAGGCAGGGGCGCGACGCTATCCGCAAGCATGGGAGGGAAGCGAAAGGCGGGGCAGTCGAGATAACAACCTATCAGAACGACCTTAAGTCTGATCCTGATTCAAACTACTTCAAGCCAACATGGACTGTAAACAACAGGGTTCCGGAAGAGCCGGTCACGATCCCTGTTTCCAACCTACGCTCACTTAGTCTGTGGACCTATCCGGTGTTTCAGGAACAGGACCGGATAAAGCGCTGGAGGATAGTGGATATAATGACAAGGGATTATTACAGGGTAAAAGGGAAGGTTCTGCGTATTAATGGAGAGCCTTTTCCGGGGGTAAAAATAATCTCCACGGGAAATCCTTTCACCGCAACATCGGATAAGGATGGCAGGTTTCTTCTTGAGGATGTGGGGAAGGATGCGGTGGTTACAGTGACCGGAGAAGGATGCGAACCATTGTATTTTAAGGTCTCGGGAATAATTTATGGATCTGATCTGAAAATCACGCTTGACAGGAACAGGGAACCTGATTTCAATCTGGACCTGGAAAATCACCTTGCAAGAGATTTTACAGGAAGGTGGAAATTAAACAAAGAACAGAGCCTCAGACAGGACGGACCTGTTGATGATGTCATTTATGATATCCGGCAGTATGGTTCGGATTCTATTCTGTTCAGTGAATCAAGGACCCTTAACAACGGTAGGGAATTTAAATCAAAATCCTCATTTGTCTTCAATACAATAAGAAAGGAGGATTCAGGAGATTTCTCAGCCATTGAATCAACATTAATTTGCACTGTTCCTCCTGATGGCAAATCATTTTCCGTAACGATGAAAATGAAAAGCAAGATTGGGATCTACAAAGATACCGAGTATAAGACAGACTATTTATTGAGTGATGACGGGAATCAGTTGATCGAGCGCGTTGCAGGTTCCCTTGCCACCCCCCCTCCTCCGGCAATGATCTTCGACAGGATAAGGGAGGAATAGGACCCCCCGGTGACTACACCTCCAACCCTCGGGGACTACACCAACTCGTGTGTGTTTTGCAATCTGAAGAAATGTACTCCCAACTCGCAAAAATACCTGCCTTATAAATAATAATTTATTTTAATGTTTGTTATTGTTTGTTAATACATATTGATTTATATTTGTAAATAAAAAACCTCATGAAAACCAACCTTCCCTCTATTTTCAAAGCCTTTCAGCGCAGTGATGATTATTTTGAGATTCTGAATGATACTGAGAATTCCCGCAAATATCTCTTCTCTCAATTATTGTATGTTGTCTTATTCTCATTTATTTACGGTGTTATCATGGGAAGTTACAACGGAGCATTGCAAAGCCTTGTAACCGGGATTAAAATGCCATGCCTGATAGTGCTTTCACTGATAATATGCTTTCCGGCTCTGTATGTCGTTCAATCCATGATAGGATCCACAATGACTATTTCGCAGATGTCAAATATCATTCTGGCTGGTTTTTTTGTCTTCACGACAATAGCTTTGTCATTTTCTCCGATAATTGCATTCTTTATGATCACAAGCAACAGT
The DNA here is from genome assembly GCA_034004115.1 of Bacteroidales bacterium. Lineage (GTDB taxonomy): Bacteria > Bacteroidota > Bacteroidia > Bacteroidales > VadinHA17 > LD21. The sequence goes on from JAVEXG010000097.1 coordinate 12,995, forward strand.
TATTCATTCCTTAAATTATTGCATGTGGCAATTTTCACTTTTTCAGGTGTATTTGCCGTTAAGACAATAATTAGCGGGCTTAAATTTTCATGCGAAAGAAAAAATATTTATCCGAAGCTTGGCATGTCAATATTCAAGATCTGGGTTGTGATTCTTGCATTCGTGAGTTCTCAGCTGGCCTGGAATCTGCGGCCATTCGTCGGAAGCCGTGATATGCCATTTGAATTGTTCCGGGCTCGCGAAGGCAACTTTTATATTGCCGTTATTCAATCGGCAGCAAATATTTTTAATCCTGAAGTTAAATCAAATCCTGACAAACAGGGCAAATCAACAATTACCGAACCCGAAAGTACACTAAAATAGAAGTATGCAGAAAGACGACAAAATAATGACTCTTGAAGAAGTGGCAGAATACCTCAGGGTAAAACCGCAGACTATATACACCTGGGCACAGGAGAAGAAGATCCCGGCAGCAAAACTTGGAAAGGAATGGAGGTTTAAGAAATCGATGATAGATCAGTGGTTTAATGAGTTTATTGATGAGAAGTTTAAAAATCTAACTTGAAATACAAAGGCCAAAAAATTTAATATCAGGGTATTGAAAATTAAAAACTAAAAGTATGAAACGGGTTTTGTTTATTATTGGGATGAGTCTTGCAGCCATGTTTTTGCTTCTTTTTCTTGGATTGCGGATTTGGGGCGGACATGGCATAAAAGAAAACATTAGTATAGCAAAAGCACAATATGGAGGTATTGCGGAAGATGCATTGCTTGCATATCTGTCAGATACAAATCACTCTGCAAAGGATCGTACAGATGTGGCAATCTGGACATTAGGTCAGATACGCTCAGAAAAGGCAT
>JAVEXG010000009.1:0-58384 GCA_034004115.1 Bacteroidales bacterium
ATCAGGTCGAAGCGGGTGTCGCCGGGATGGAAATCCTGGAGCGAACAATTCACCACTCTTATCCTTCCTGCCCAGGGGCTTTCAGCTGTGTTCCCGCCAGCCTGCAGGTATGAATTCCTGTGAGGCTCGATTGCAACTATTTCAGCATCTGATCGCTGGGCAAGCATCAGGGCAACAAGGCCTGAGCCGGTACCAACATCGAGGATACGGCTTCTTCCACGGATTTCAGCAATGGCTCCCAGAAGTACTCCGTCGGTACCGACTTTGAAAGCGCACCTTTCCTGCCTTATAGTAAATAGTTTGAACTGAAAATAATCGTTGCTCATCTGTTCCCCGGGATAAACCCCTGAATACAATCCATCCCGTGCAATTTCGATAATAATTTACTGCAAACCTTTAAATGAAATTAATTTTTTATCTTAAGCCAATTAAACAACCAGACCGCCCATGAGAACAAAGAAGATCATTCCGGTCGTTATTGCAGTGGCAGTTACCGGAGTATTTCTGGTTTCGGGATCATCATGTCCCGCTACCGGTGAAAGGATCCAGGAGCAGAACACCGCTTCGCGAAATTACCAGAAGTATTGTGCCGGCTGTCACGGTGCCAACCTCGAGAAGTTTGCGGCAAAGGACTGGATGGACGAGGAAGGCACGGCTTCCGTGTTTCGCAGCATTAAATCGGGTATTGAGATGATAGGAATGCCTTCGTTTGAAAAAACCTTCAGCACTTCTGAGATTGAAGATCTTGCTGCATACGTCAAGAAAGGGATACCAGAGAACAGGGACAACCTGAGGCCGGCTGTTACTCCCGGAGGAATCATCGAGTCGGAGGTTCAGAAATTTGTTGTCGACACCGTGGTGAAAGGGCTGAATGTACCCTGGGGACTTGCCTTCCTTCCCGACGGCAGAATGCTGATCACCGAACGGGCCGGAACTCTTCATATATTTTCGGACGGGAAGCTTTCCCCTCCTGTCGGCGGTGTTCCGGAGGTAATGGCAATCGGACAGGGCGGACTGCTCGATGTCTGCCTTCATCCCGACTATGAAAAGAACGGATGGATATACTTTTCATATTCATATTTAAACAACACCGGGAGAAAGCCTGTTGGCAACACAGCCATAATGAGGGCACGGCTGAAAGGCAATTCGCTGGCCGACCAGCAGATAATCTACAAGGGAACTCCCGAGACCGACAGGAACTACCATTTCGGATGTAAGATAGCATTTGACAATAAAGGACATATCTTCTTCGGGAACGGCGACAGGGGCCAGCATTTCGATTTCCCTCAGAAACTCGACAACACAAACGGGAAGATACACCGCCTTAACGATGACGGTACAATACCTGCCGACAATCCGTTCGTCAACACTCCGGGAGCCATCAAATCGATCTACAGTTACGGCCACCGGAATCCACAGGGCACCTGCATTGATCCGCTTACCGGCGAGCTTTGGATTTCGGAGCATGGGCCAAGGGGAGGCGACGAACTGAATCTTATTAAGCCCGGACTCAACTACGGATGGCCCGTAATATGCTACGGTATAAACTATGACGGAACAATGCTTACACCTCTGTCGGAAAAGGAAGGGATGGAACAGCCGGTATTCTACTGGCTGCCTTCAATAGGACCCTGCGGGATGACATTCGTAACAGGCGAACGGTATAAGAACTGGAAAAACAATATTATGCTGGGCTCCCTGCCCCTGAAACACCTTGAAAGGGTGGTCTTTAAAAATGACAGGGTTCTTCACCGCGAACCTCTTCTCGAAGGCATCGGCAGGGTAAGAAACGTGGTTATGAGTCCCGACGGATATATTTATCTTGCAATTGAAACACCAGGCGCAATCATGCGTCTTATTCCAATTGAATAGACACATCAAAAACCTTATAACAACAACAAAAACCATTGTACATGAAAATAATTAAACAAATCACACTTTCCCTGTTTGCGCTGGGCGCCTTTATGACAGCCTCTGCCGCTGAAGATGTCAGGCTGCTCAGATTCCCGGATATCAACAAGGATCTTATCGCTTTTGTTTATGCAGGCGATATCTGGACTGTCAGTTCATCGGGGGGTGAAGCCCGCCGCCTGACTTCCCATGACGGGCTTGAACTCTTTCCGAAAATCTCGCCCGACGGCAAGTGGATAGCCTTCTCCGGTGAATATTCGGGAAGCCGTCAGATCTTCGTGATTCCATCGAACGGAGGAGTCCCCAGACAGCTCACATGGTATAACTCGGTGGGTGTAATGCCACCAAGGGGAGGCTGGGACAATGCGGTGCTGGACTGGACACCCGACAGCAAGCAGATTCTGATAAGGTCGGCCCGGACCGAATTCGGAGAACGGCAGGGGAAATATTTTCTGGTGGGCCTTGACGGACTTTTTGAAAAACCGCTCCAGATAGTAAATGGGGGGTTTGGAGTCCTCTCACCCGACGGATCTAAAATAGTTTTTACACCAGTCGACCGTGAATTCAGGAACTGGAAACGATACAAGGGAGGAAGGGCAACCAACCTCTGGATCTATGACCTGAAAGCGAACACATCGGAGCAGATCACTGATTTCGAAGGCACCGACCAGATTCCGACGTGGTCGGGCGATAATATCTTCTTTGCCTCCGACCGCGACCTGAAGCTCAATATCTGGAAATACAACACCGCTACAAAGGAAACATCGCAGATAACCCGTCATACCGATTTCGACGTCATGTGGCCATCGGGGAACGGAGATCAGCTTGTTTACGAGAACGGCGGGCATATCTACCGCCTCAGCCTGCAGTCGGGGCAATCGGAAAAAGTGAAAGTGAATATCAATTTCGACAATCCCAACCTGGTGCCGTATTATAAGAATGTAAAGGACGACATCCACAGCGGTGCCGTATCTCCCACCGGAAAAAGGGCGCTCTTCGATGCAAGGGGCGATATCTTCTCTGTGCCTGCAGAAAACGGGATCACCGAAAACCTTACCGAAACCCAGGGTATCCGTGAAGTATTCCCGGCCTGGTCGCCTGACGGGAAGTATATCTCATACTACTCAGATAAGACAGGGGAATATGAACTCTGGATAATTGAAAACAAGAAAGGAGCAGAACCACGCCAGGTAACATTCAAATCGGCAGCCTGGAAATACCAGCCGCAATGGTCGCCCGACAGCCGTCACCTTCTCTTCTTCGACAGAACGTTGAAACTAAGGCTCATTGAAGCTTCAACCGGTAAGATTAAAGATGTCGACCAGGCTGTCTCAAACGAAATAAGAAGCTACAGCTTTTCACCCGACTCCCGCTGGATTACCTACACGAAAGAGGGAGAAAACGAAAAACCTGCAATCTGGGTATACGACATTCCCGCCTCGACGAAACATCAACTCACCGACGGCATATTCGCCGATGACAGTCCGGTATTCAGTCTCGACGGCAATTATATATTCTTTTCTTCAGCCCGTGACTACAATCTTTCATTCTCGAGTTTCGACTTCGACTACATCTACGACAGGGCAAACCGCCTTTATGCCATGGCGCTTACTCCAAAAAGCCCCAAACTTTTCAAGGACAAGAACGATACCGAACCTGTGAATGAAGAAAAGGAGGCAGCTCCTGCGGCTAAGGATACAAAATCAAAAAAGGCCCTTGCACCAGCCGAAGAAACTCCTGCAGCAGAGAAGAAGGTAAAGGTTGAAATCGATTTCAACGGGATTAACAACCGTGTTACCGCCCTTCCGGGTGAAGCAGGCGAAGCCAGGATAGTCGGCGCTGCCGATGGCGGGCTTATCTTCATGAACGACGGAAAACTCATGAAGTACAATATCGGGGAAGAAAAAAATGAAGAGATACTCGATAAGGCAATGTCAGCGTCAATAACTGCCGACGGAAAAATGGCGATGTACAGTTCAGGACCCGATTTCGGCATTATCAAGCTTACTCCGGGTCAGAAGGCCGGAGCCGGCAAACTGAACCTCGACGGACTTGAGATGAAAATTGATCCTCGGAAGGAATGGGACCAGATATACACCGATGCATGGAGAATATTCCGTGATTTCTTCTACGTAAACAATATCCATGGCGTTAACTGGCCTGAAATGAAGGAACGATACAGTGCACTTCTTCCGTTTGTAAGCCACAGGGCCGACCTCGACTACATCCTGAATGAAATAATGGCCGAAAGCAACACCGGTCACAGTTATGTCGACTGGGGAGATTTTGAAAATGTTAAAAGGATTGACAACGGTCTCCTCGGAGCCGATCTGACAGCTGATGAAGCGTCAGGACGCTTCAGGATAGCTAAAATATTCCAGGGTGAAAGCTGGAATGAAGCCCGCCGGTCACCTCTGACAGAAATGGGCGTTGAAGTAAAGGAGGGAGACTACATCATAAGCATCGACGGAAAGGATGTTACTACTGCTTCAAATCCTTATCTCTTCCTTGAAAACAAGGCCGGAAAACCTGTCGAGATTAAAGTCAATTCCAAACCATCCTCCGACGGAGCACGGACCAGTATTATAAAGCCAATTGCAAGCGAACTGGAACTCAGGTATTTCAACTGGGTAAACGAAAGACGGGCGATGGTTGATAAGCTTTCAGGTGGCAGGATCGGTTATATCCACGTTCCGAACACATCGACTGAAGGCAACAGGGAATTGTTCCATGGCATGTACACCTATTGGAATAAGGAAGCCCTTATTATTGATGAAAGGTATAACGGAGGAGGCTTCATCCCCGACAGGATGGCCGATCTTCTCGACAGGCACACCCTGGTTTACTGGTATCAGAACGGCCTGCAGCCGGGAAAATCGCCTGCAATCGCCCACGACGGACCCAAGGTGATGCTTGTTAACGGATACTCATCATCAGGAGGAGATGCATTCCCTTACTTCTTCAAGAAACTCGGACTCGGGAAACTTATCGGCACCCGCACCTGGGGAGGTCTGGTGGGGATATCAGGCAATGCCCGGCTTGTTGACGGAGGCAATATATCAGTTCCGCGGTTCGGGATATTCGACAAGGAAGAAGGATGGATCATTGAAGGCGTCGGAGTCGCTCCCGATATAGAGGTTGTTGACCGCCCCGAACAACTTGTGAAAGGTCAGGATCCCAGTGTTGAAAAGGCAGTGGAAGTCCTGCTGAAGGAACTGAATGAAAAACCGGTAAAAAAAGTCACTGTTCCGGTTCCTCCCGACCGTTCGAAATGGCACGAGGACTTTTAGAACATTTTGCCGCGCATTTTGTTAGCGTTTTAAGGGAATAGCTTAAATTTATATTTGTAAATAACGCAAAATGCGCATTCATAGCTCATGCCGTCTTTTAATGATCGTGGCGTTCTCACTGGTTGTCACTCTGGTTCAGGGATCGCTGCCGGCAGGAAAACCCGATACTCTCTTCCTGTCGGATGATATACTCAATATTGAGCTGAGATCAGATTTTACTTCAATCAGGGCCGACACCTCTGAAGATCCGGTGTTTTATGACGGAAAGCTTATTTACCACGAACCAGGCGGAAAAGCAAAAAAATTCAATGTTAAGGTGAGGGCCAGGGGGGACTTCAGACGCAGGCCTGATATCTGCTCCTTCCCTCCCGTTATGGTCAATTTCAAGAAAAAAGAGGTCCGCAATACAATATTCGAGGGCGAGGACAAGCTTAAGCTCGTTACGCCATGCCAGAGGGAAGAAGATGTTCTGGAGGAATTCCTTATCTACAGGATGTACAACCTGGTAACCCCGCTGAGCTACAAGGTAAGGCTTGCAAAAATCAAGTACTATGACACTGCCACCGATAAGGAACTTTTCGAAAGATACAGCTTCTTCATAGAGGACGACGACCGGCTGGCTGAACGCTTCGATGCTTCAGAATATGAAGGGTTCCTGACTCCATTCGACCTCGATAGGGAAAACTTCATGCTTATGTCTGTCTTTGAGTACCTGATAGGAAACAAAGACTGGTATATTTCATCCCGGAGGAATGTAACCATTCTCCGGCCAAACGATACAACCAAAGCCCTTCAAGTGGTGCCTTATGATTTTGATTTCGCATCACTGATCGATGCAAGCTACACAAAACCAAGGAACGTCCCGGATAGATACCTGAGCACACGCAGGGTATTCAAGGGTTTATGCTATACAAGTGAGGAATTTGATAAGACATTCGAAACCTTCAGAAATCTGAAGCCTGTGTTCGAATCATTGTTTGGCGTCGAGGAACTGATCTCAAGATCCACCAGAAACAGAAACCTGGGGTACCTCGATGAATTCTATGAAATAATTAAGGATGAGGAATTGTTCAGGAAGGAATTCCTGGATGCATGCGAAACCCGTAGCATGTACAACCTTCCGGAAGAATAGTCTGCCACATCCTCTTCATCATTTTTAACGGCCGGTCACGGCCGGCATAAAAAGCCTTGATAATCCGGCCATCCTGTACTATCTTTAAACCTGTACTTTTTTTGAAATAAACCCGTGAAGAAGATAATTCACCTGTCTGACCTGCATGTCGGACACAAGGAGTGCGGAGACAGGTTCCGCCAGATAATTGATAGTATTTCGAAGACCTGCCTGCCATCTTCAGATTACGTCGTTGTGATCACCGGAGATATTGCAGACAATGCTTTTCGCCGCGAACACCATGATGAGGCGGCCGCCGGCATCCTTAAGCTTGAAGAATCGGGATACCGCGTGCTGGTGGTACCCGGCAATCATGACTATGGCACCGGAATCCTGGGAAACAGAAAGTTTGTCGGGCTGTTCAAGGAAAAGTTTTTTAACGACAGAGGAATTTCTTACCCGAAAGTCGACCTGATTGATGAATTCGCCTTCATAGGCCTCGACTCGACTGCCTGGGAACTGAACTGGCACGACAGGTTTTTCTCTGAAGGTGAACTCGGGAAAGCACAACTCTCACGCCTCGGAAGATTAATGAGGAGGCCTGAAGTCGCCGCCAGCAGGAAAATAGTATACCTCCACCATCATCCCTTCGATTTCAAGCTGGCAATGCAGCTGAAGGACAGTGAGGAGCTGAAGGCCATAATTGAAAACCAGGTCGAGATGCTTCTTTTCGGTCATTACCACAGGGACGAAGAAAGCGCTTTGAAGGAATATCATGGAACATGGGGCATCCCCCGGTGCTATAATGCAGGCTCCTCAACCCATAAGAACGGCGAAACCGGATTCCAGTGGATCATCAATACTGAGGAGGAAGACCCCTCATCCGATTTCAACGCTAAATTCATTTAACCCGGCGGTTCATTAACTATGGCAATCAGGATACTTCAAACATCAGATCTCCATATAGGTAAACGGCTTTACGAAAAGGAGCTGGCGGAAGATCAGCAGCTTTTTTTCGGTTGGCTGACCACTATTATAGAAAGGGAAAAGATTGACGCCCTGATTATCCCGGGCGACATTTTCGATGTTGCCAATCCCTCGAGCGAATCGAGAAAGATTTACTACGAACTCCTGGTGAAGCTTTCAAGACTGAAATGCAAGGTAGTAATTGCAGGCGGGAACCACGATTCCCCTTCAATGCTCGAGGCTCCCGGAGAACTTCTAAGGGAACTCGATATACATGTAACAGGCGGCCTGCCGGACGATCCTGGAGAGATGCTGATTGTAGTCAAAGGAGCTGACGGAAATCCAGGACTGTTGATTGCATCCGTTCCTTTCATCCGCGATGCTGACCTGCGGCGGCATGCTCCCGACGAAAGCTATGAGGACCGGCTTGAAAGTATCAGGGCGGGAATAATCCGCATCTACTCAGACCTCGCGGTGTTGTGTGAAAAACTATACCCCGGGATCCCGGCCATTGCGATGGGACATTTCTTCGTCAAGGGAGGTACCCTGTCCGAAAGCGAACGGGAAATCCAGGTCGGGAACCTGGCTGCCATTGAATCAGGCAGACTTCCATCGCTGTTCTCTTACTATGCTCTCGGCCACCTCCATAACCCACAGTCGCCCGACGGGGGCCGCAGAATACATTACAGCGGTTCGCCCGTGAAACTATCATTCAGCGAAAGGAACAACACCAGCCGGGTGCTCATTTACACAATCGAAAAGGGAGAAATCACTGTCACATCAGTCCCGGTCCCTCCTGCAAGGACTCTGATCAAGCTTACCGGAACAGTCAGCAGCATAAAGGAAGAACTAAACCGGCTTGCACCGGGTAACCTGCTCCTCACAACACTGCTCGAACTTGATGCCACAGAGGAATATGAAGATCCGGCCAGAAGGAATGAACTTGAAATGCTTGTAAGCGAGTTCTCACATGAATCCATTGAGATAATAAAGAGCAGAATCCGCTTCCTTAACAAGACATCCGGAACGGCTGACCTCTATGACGCCGGAACCAGTATTGCAGAGCTGGAGCCGTCGGAAGTCTTTGAGAGAAGGATGGAAAACGACAATCTTGATGAGAATACTGTTCTTATGCTGAAGGAAGCATTTGCCGAATTGCTGGAGGAAGTCCGGCAAAAACAGAATTAACAGGCCATGAAGATCCTGAAGATAAGATTTGAAAACATAAACTCGCTGAAAGGCGTCCATGAAATAGACTTCAGCGTGAATCCACTGGCCTCTGCCGGACTGTTTGCAATAACCGGCGCCACAGGGACAGGCAAAACAACCATTCTCGATGTGATCACTCTGGCGCTCTTCGACAGGATTCCAAGAGTTGACGAGAAAATATCAAAGGGACTCATAGAGAGAACCGGACTAATCATCACCCGGAATATGAACAGCTGCTTTGCCGAAGTAAGCTACCAGTGCATTAAGGGCATATTTACTTCGAAATGGAGCATTTCAAAAACCCGTACCGGAACCCTGAGGGAATATGAACTGGAACTGTACGACAGCAGCGGAGCCCTTCTTGATCTTAAGAAAACCGAGGTTCCTCCCTTGAATGAAAAGAACATAGGGCTTAACTTCGATCAGTTCATAAAAGCCATAATCCTTGCACAGGGCGATTTCTCAGCCTTCCTGAAGGCAAAAGGAGATGAAAGGGGGAAACTTCTTGAGCAGATAACCGGAAGCTGGATATACAGGGAACTCGGGAAAGCCGCCTTCAGCAAAAACAGACAGTTCGGACAGGAGCTCGAAAACCTGCTTGCCAGGGAAAAGGATCTCAGGAACAGGCTTTTGGACGATGACTCCTTTGCAAAACTTCTCTCCGAACTTGCTGAACGGGATAGTGCGATTAAAACATACGCTGCCAGAATAAAGACTCTTAACGATCAAAAGAAACTCAAGGAAGATATCAGGCAGCTCACTTCAAATCTGGCAGTTAAGGAAACCAGGGAAAAAGAACTGGCAGCAGAACATGAGGAGTTTATAAGGCTGAACGGAGCAAGACTCGAAAAGCACCGGAAACTGATGCCCTTCTCAAAAAAGCTGTGGGACTGGCAGCAACTGGTGAAAAACCTGATCAGCAATACTGAAAGGCAGGGAAAAATCCTGCAGGATATTGCCGGTTGCAAGAACAGGGATGAAGAAATCAGGAAGGAGGTTGCCCGGCTAACAGGAAGTGAGGATGAGGTTCCCGCCGCTCTCGATGCATTCGAGAAAAAGGTACTTGAAATTGAAAGGCAAAAAGCAGAAAAGGATACACTTGCTGCTACAGGCAAAAAAGAGATTGTCAGAATATGCGGCGAACTTAAGCTGAAGCCGGATCTCTCCAATCCAGGTAAAATGGAGGCAGAGGTCAGCAGCCTTAAAGCGGAAAAGGATTCCTCCATCGGACGACTGACGGCCGGACTTGATCCGGAACTCCTGGAATCGCCTGAGACAGGATTAAGAAAGGTAAGGTCATTCAGCGAATTCGCTGACAGATACAAGACTGAGAAGCTGCAACTCAACAACCTCAGGCAGCAGCTTGAAAAAAATAACAAAGAGCTCAGTGAAGCTCTGAAGGTAATTGATGAACTGCCTGAGATGATCGCAAAGGCAAAAGATAAAAAAACCAAAGCAGATCTGATACAGGAGAATCTTACAAAGGAAAGGAGAATACGCGAGCTTTCTGCAAGTCTCGAAGAACACAGGAAGCAACTTACTGATGGAGAACCCTGCCCCCTGTGCGGCTCAGTTCATCATCCCTACAGCGAACATGGTCCGGCCGCTGCCGATGAACTCGCAGGGAAAATCAAAGAGGCCGGTGAAGAATGCGAGCTTTGCAGAAAAGCACTCTTTTCGCTTGAAACCCGGCTGAATCAGAATACTGAAATAAAGGAAAAGAAATCGAAGGAAATCGCCGGCATTGAAAGGGACATCCTGAAAGTGACTGAAAAATGCAACTCTGCGCTTTCCGGACTTCCTGAAGAGTACAGATCCATGGAACCTCAGAACATACTCGATTCGTTGAGAACCCTGACTGATGACCTGGAAAAACTCATTTCGGAATCAGCGGCAAAGACAAAACTTAATGATCTGACAGGCCGTCTCGTCACTCTTCTTGAACTTACAGCACTTGCGGATGAGCTTCACCAGAAGAGACGACTGCTGTTCAGCGGTATAGATGTAAGGCAGGCAACAGGGTCACTGATGAAAAGATTTACCGAGAACAACACCACAAGTAACAGGCAGCTTGAGGACAAAAAGGAACTGGATGAACGCGTGGAAAAGGACAGGAAGGATCTGACCGCTCTCGAAGAAGAACTCAAAAATGAACTCCCTGATTACCCGGTAATAGGAAAAGCCCTTGAAGATATAATTAAGGAAACGGATTACAGGGTTCTTTCCAACCGGGAAGAAAACCTGAAGAACAGCCTTCTTGAGATCAATACTACCCTGAAGGAATTCAGCTCAAGGTTAAGTGAAATGAAGCTGGCTGACACCCCTGCTCAGGTTGAAGACTTAAATGCCGAACTGGAGACAGTTGGCAGAAAGCTTGAAGAGGAGAATATCCTCAGGGACGGTCTTGTAACCCGGAAGGGGATACAGACGGAGTCACTTAAAGAGCTCGAAACCGTAAATGCTGATATTGAGCGTCAGAAGAAAACCAGCGAAAAATGGGTTCTTCTCAACAAATACATAGGCGATGCCGAAGGAAGGAAGTTCAGCACCTTTGCCCAGCAGCTCACTCTTTTCCAGCTTGTAAAGCTTGCCAACAGAAGGCTCAGGATGCTTAACGACAGGTATCAGCTCGACATCCCGGAAGAAGACAAGGATGACAGCCTGAATGTTATCGACACTCATATGGGCGACCTGAAGAGATCGGTGAAATCGCTTTCGGGAGGCGAAAGCTTCCTTGTGAGCCTTGCTCTCGCCCTTGCCCTGTCAGATCTGGCATCGAGACAGGTCGACATAAAAAGCCTGTTCATCGACGAAGGATTCGGTTCCCTCGACCGGTTAACCCTCGACATGACAATCGACACGCTTGAGAAACTTCAATTTGAAACCAGCAAGACAATAGGAGTGATCTCGCATATCGAGGCTATGCAGGAACGGATTGCCACCCAGATCAGGCTCACCAGGAACGGACAGGGATACAGCTCCATGGAGATCGTTTAAGCACCTGCCTTCGATGAAACTCCCCTGCTCTCCTCCCTCACAAGCGCCCTCAGCGGAGCTACAATAAATGCCGTGATTCCAAGAATGCAGATCCCGGCACCCGAGATTATAAAGGCATTGCCTATCCCGATTGTATCGGCAATAAACCCGGTTGCAAGCAATCCCAGCATTGAAGGCATCAGTGTAAGGCTGGTGTAAAGCGAGAACACCCTCCCCAGAGCCGATGGTTCGACCATGGTCTGAATGACAACTGTAAACGAACCCGAATAAACTGCGGCCGATATACCTCCAAATGCCGTAATCACGGCGAAAATTGCAAAACCCGACGGGGGCAGAATACCCGACAGGACAAAGGTCGTGCCTATAACAAAATACATCAGGTTTATCACCGTAACCTTATGCTTGCCGAGCCACTGAAAGCCAAGCACGGCACCTCCTATCAGCATTCCGACACCCCAGGCAATCTCAACAATGCTCATCATGTAAGTGGTGCCATTGAAATGCTGGAGAGTCATCAGGGGGAACAGGGCGGCCACAGGCATTATACACATGTGCATGAAAACCGACAGTATAAACATCCAGAGCAGGGCCGGTTTTGTGTATATCTCCCTTATTCCTTCCTTAAGCTCCCTGAATACATGCGGCTCAGCCTGGCTAGTCTTTTCCGGATTCGGAATATGAACCATCAGTAATGTCACAACCGCTATCAGCGCGCCGGCTACATCGATCATCAGCACCCAGGTCATGTCGAAAAGTGTAATCAGCAACGCCGCCAGAGCCGGACTTGCAATTGTGCTTACCGACTGAATCATGTTATTGATACCTGATATGCGCATCAGTTTGTCGGGAGGAGCAAGAAGCGGGACTGAAGCCTGCATTGCAGGGACGTGGAAAGCCATGCCGGCCGAACGAAGGGCAAGCAACGCGTATATGTATGAAATCCTTACGTCAGTTGCATAAAACAGGATGGCGATAGTAAGAGTGCAAAGGGCAATGAAAATATCGGATAAAATCATTATCCGTTTCCGGTTCCAGCGGTCAACAAAGACGCCGGTGAACATGCCAAGAACCAGCTGGGGAAGAAGAGAAGCTATAGTGGCATAGGCGAGCACCTCGGCCGACCCTGTCTCAATGCTAAGCCAAAAGGTGACGGCATACCCTACAATATAGCTGCTGAGTGTCGAAAACAGCTGCCCGGTGAATATTATTGCAAAAACTTTTTTCCAGTCAGACATTTGAGAATAAATTGAAGATAATTGATAAGATAACCTGTGAAAGATATTCCGGTTACAGGTAACCGTTAGTTGTCCCTGTACTTGTCAGAGACCGGTTAAATGGCAGTAAATGCATCTCTTATCTTCATGATCCCGGGTATTGAACCGGGCAAATATAAGATTTTTCCGGAATAGCATCTATATCGGAGTATGTTTGGTTTGAGGTTGTTTTATTGATTCACCCCTAAATTCCTTCCAATACCAGGCAGAAAATGAAAAAAAATTAACTTTGGAGAAATAACTCTGCTGAAGACTGCATGGAACTCTCTTTCCTGAAGGATATAGTTGTGATCTTTGCCCTGTCGACACTGGTGAACCTGATCTTCACTAAATTCAGGATACCAACCATTGCAGGTTACCTTCTTACAGGAATTATTGCAGGACCGCACCTGCTTTCGCTTGTAAACGATGCCCACAACATTGAGATGCTTGCGGAGATCGGTGTTGTGTTCCTGCTCTTTACAATCGGAATGGAATTCTCGCTGAAGCACCTCATGAAAATCAGAAGGATAGTCTTCCTGGGAGGATTCATGCAGGTAACTATCACGGCGACAGTATTCTACTTTGCTTCGCGATTCCTCGACATCAGCCGGGAGGGAGCTCTCCTGTTCGGTTTCCTGATGGCCCTCAGCAGCTCGGCACTGGTACTGAAGATACTGCAGGAGAGATCGGAGGTGACTTCAAACTACGGCCGTACAGTGGTGGGGATACTGATCTTTCAGGACCTGCTCCTTGCTCCCCTCCTTCTGCTAACCGACCTGCTGGCACAGACCGATGTCAACTTCGCAACTGAATTCCTCATCCTCACGGCAAAAGTCGCCGGGATCCTCGGCCTTGCCTACGCAGGCAACAAATGGCTGCTCCCGAAACTACTGACAGTAATTGCCAGTGCTAAAAACCAGGAGTTATTCATGATCAGTATCTTCCTGATCTGCTTTGCCATAGCCCTTCTATCATTCGAGCTTGGAATGTCGCTCGCTTTCGGAGCCTTCCTTGCCGGACTGATGATCTCCGAATCGGAATACAGCCATAATATATTCGGCAATTTCTATACTATCAAGGATGTCTTTTCAAGCTTCTTCTTTGTTTCCATCGGAATGCTTTTCGATGTTCATTTTGTAATCGATAACTTACTGCTTGTTATGGTCTGCTTCCTGCTGGTCATTACAATGAAAAGCTTCATCGCCGGGGGAACGGGTTTCGTCCTGGGACACACCCTGAAGGGAACCGTCCTCATCGGACTGGCGCTAAGCCAGGTAGGAGAGTTTTCATTCATACTTGCCAGCATCGGCTTTGACAACGGGATACTCCCGAATTTCTATTATCACCTTTTTCTTGCCGTTGCCGTTCTCAGTATGGGGCTGACTCCATTCCTTTTCTATTTCTCCCCCTGGCTGGTTGAGGCAATCTCAAAGCTCCCTCTTCCCGTTGCGATGCGCGACGGATTGTTCCCCCTGAAGGAGCTCACGCTGCCACCGTTCAGCAATCACCTTGTGATCATAGGAAAGGACCCGAGCGCGCTGAAGCTTTCACTGATGGCCAGGTACAACAATATCCGGCATATCTCTATAATATTTGATCCGACACTTGCACATGAAAAGATGAATGAAGGGGACACTGTTGTTTACGGCGATGCTGTCAACGAACCCGTTCTGAGTAAGGCCTATGCTGAAAATGCCGATGTGGTTGTGATTTCGGTCGGCAATCTTATTTCGTCGATGGCTATTGTTGAAAAGGTAAGGAAAATCAACAATAACGCCTATATACTTGTAAGATCAACCAGGGTAACGAATGTTGAGCAGCTGTACAAAGTGGGTGCGGATGAGGTGATCCCGGAAAAACTCGAGATAGCCATAGACATGATGAACCGGATCCTTACAAAAAGGCATGTACCCAACAAGGAGATTAACCGGATAATCACAGGTATCAGGAACCGGAGCCTTGGCGCTTTTTCTGACAAGGACCTTGTAAACAAACCATCAATATTCGATGAGTTTCAGTATATGAATATATCCGTCATAAATATCGGCACAAAATCATCTGCCGAAGGAATGACACTCATCGGACTCGATCTCCGCAGGAGAACAGGAGTCACCATCCTTGCCATCAAGAGAGGACCTGAAATTATCGAGCACCCGGCTCCTGATACGGTCCTGCATGGCGGCGACATTGCCTATGTGATCGGTGAAACCGACCAGGTCAAACAGGCAGATGTACTGCTTAATATAAGCAGGCACTCGGCATAAAAAACCCATACCTCTTCCGGTTCCTCCGGTTAAGGCTCCCGACACTACAAGGCAGGTGGTTGCCATTCCTGAAAATCAAAAAAAATAATACCCTTAACCCTCAAAGTACTTCTTCCTCACTCTCGCTCTCACTCTCACACTTTTTTTGGTACGGCATTTGCTAATTAAGATATAAAAGCTCAGATCATTTAACACTCCACGTCATGAAAAAGTATATAATAACCACCATCCTCGCAGTAATGATGACAGCCGGAGCCACCCTGACCGCCCGGGACTACCCTGACGATTATCTTGGACTTCCTGGTGACAACCTAAATCTTTACGCGGTATTGAATCTCTTCCAGGAGTCAAAGACCCTCGAGGAATTCGAAAGATCACTTAACGATGCAGATACGAAGGTCAACAACCTCGATCTGAACGGCGACAATTACGTCGACTACATAACCGTACAGGACTATGTCGACGGGAATGTTCACAACATTGTACTGAGAGTGGCCCTGGACCGCAACGAAACCCAGGACGTTGCCGTATTCACGGTCCAGAAGTTGTCCGACGGCTCGGTCAACATCCAGCTTGTCGGCGATGAAGCCCTCTATGGAAGGAACTACATAATCGAACCCGATTATGACAACTACTATTCAGGAACTTACAACCCGGGGTACACCGGAGGAAGCAGGGTAACCATCCATCTGGTTGCTGACTGGCCTGTTGTAAGGTACATTTATTACCCCTCTTACATACCCTGGTATTCTTCATGGTACTGGGGCTACTACCCCTCCTACTGGAATCCCTGGCGCCCCTTCTACTACCACTACTACTACGGTTTCCACTACTACAATATCCACAACCATTACTACTCGATGTTCAGGCGCTGGGATCACATCAGGTATAACCGATACAACGATTTCTACTACACCCGCCTGAGATCACATTCAACAATGTACTCACGCAGGGTGAGGGAAGGCCACTACAGGGACACCTACTCCCGTCCTGACATGAGAAGCACCGGGGAATCGCACTATGCAAAACTCAGTCAGACCAGACGCAGCAGCAGCCAGACTGCCTCATCTGAATCCATGCGCAGATCATCATCAGCTCAGAGTTCATCGGCTGTATCTGCAAACACTACAAGAAGAGCTGCAACAAATCAGAGTCAGTCAACGGTTCAAAGGAGCAATCCGGCTTATTCAGGCACCGCAGTAAGGAGAAGTTCAACCGAACAGAGACCGGTTGCAACTCAAAGGAGCACATCATCCACTGTAAACAGGCAGACCACCACCAGGCCCCAGACGGCTCAGAGACCGGTAACGACTCAGAGACCGACTACAACTCAGAGATCGACCACGGCTCAGAGACCGACCACAACTCAGAGACCGGTAACGACTCAGAGGCCGGTAACGACTCAGAGGCCGGCAACTGCCCAGAGATCTGCTCCGGTCAGCTCCAGGCCTCAGGCCGCTCCGCGATCGAGTTCACCCCAGAGGTCGCAGGCATCCGCTCCCAGGTCACAGTCAAGCTACAGCAGGTCAGGCTCAGCATCCTCATCAAGATCGTCGGCCCCTGCCGCCAGATCATCATCGCCCAGCCGCGGTTCGGTCAGTTCCTCTGCTGCCAGATCATCCTCACCAAGCCGCGGTTCGGCCCAGGCATCTTCAGGCAGCTCATCAGGAAGAAGCAGCAGCAGTTCTGGATCATCCAGAAGCTCCGGCTCATCGGGAAGAAGATAACCCCCGATGAGATTGCTTCGTCCCGCCGAAGCGGGACTCGCAATGACGGTAGTAAAAATGGGCTTGGAGTCTGAAGTCTGAAGGAACCAGCAACCCTCTTACGCTAAAGCTTCAGAGGGCAAAGCCAGCAACCAGCAACTAGTAACCAAATACCAACGCCGCCTCAGAAAGTCACTTTCCGAGGCGGTTTTTTAATTATTTTTTTCATTAAGAAACCCGGATTTCTCATTATGAGAATATCCTCCGGTCCGCATCAGCGTAAAACCATTGCTGTTAATATTGTAATCACCTCTTTTTAAGTAGAATACACTTGTGACTGCCCTTGCCGGCCGATTATGGCACGGAGTTGGATATTATAACAGGAATTCAACAACCCACCCCATGAAGAAGACCATTAACATTCTTGTAATCGAAGACAACGAGTACTACAGCAACCTGCTTTCGAATGCGATTCAGCAAAGCCTCAACGGCATACTTACCAGGGGGCAGTACCAACTGGTGCTGAGATCCTATACAAATGCGTCAGAATATATGAAGAAGATCAAGGCAGGTGATCTAAATACCAAATATGACGCGGTTTTCATCGACTATTACCTTGGCGAAGGCCTCAATGCGGGACATGTGATAAAGGTTCTCAAGGAGCACTCATGCGAAGCCATGGTAATCCTGCTTTCACAGTCGAAATCGGTAAGGGAGAAACTGAACACAATACCCCATGATTATTTTGTCGTCAAGGACGATTTTGCACCTGCACTCTGTGGTCTTTATCTTCAGCAACATATAGAAAACAAATATTCGGTATCTTTGGATCGATGAGCGATCCATCCGTAAAGGAGCCCGGCAGGAATTCGATCCAGATCAGGGTCGGATTACTTATGATCCTGGCAGTAATTCTTCTGTCGGCAGCCTTTTACATGTTTTACCGAAACCTTTCATTGATTGTATCCTCCATTAAGATTGACGAATCGCCGGAGCTGAGGCTGGTTGGCATCAGGGATATCTCAACCGACATCGAGAAAGCGGGGAACAGCGTCAGAATCTATATGGCTACAAGGCATCCTGCCGATATCAGGCCATACTATTCATTCATTGCAGGAATAGATGAAAAGATAGCCAAACTGAAAGAAGCCTGCAATAATGACTCTGTTCTGCTTGCCCAGACTGATACGATAACAAATCTGATCAGCAGAAATATTTCAATATGGACCCAGCTGCTGGTTCTTTCGAGGGACGACAACGTAATCAGGAATCTAAGGAGCTTCTCCGTCCGTCTTGACTCAACGCCAGGCACTCTTGCGGGAGCGGGTTCTACGCAAAGGGAATTCAGGCTGAGTCCCGACACTGCCCGGGTTAAAAAGGAAACAGGCACCGAATACGAGGAGATTATCACACGAACCCAGATGACAAGGGAACAGCTGGCAGTCAGGGAGCTTCAGCTGGCAAGGAACAGCAGCGTGATCACTGAAAAATTCTACGACCTCATCTCAAGCATGGAGAATGAGGTTTATGGCCAGATCGGGCTGAAAGCGGAGGAGGCGCGGAAAGTCGCCGGAGAAACCTACAGATGGCTTGTGCTGGTTGCAATAACCGGAGGGCTTCTCGGTTTGCTTGTAATTTATATAATCATAAGGTATGCCAGAAATGCAATGGCTTACCAGGCTGCCCTTGAAAAGTCGAGGGATGAAACTGAAAAACTTGCAAAAACAAGGGAACTGTTCATGGCGAATATCACCCATGAGATCAGGACTCCGTTAACAGCCATCTCGGGATTCACCGAACAGCTTCTCCATAACCGCCGGGACAGTGAAACTTCAAAATCGCTTAATATAATAAGATCGTCTTCCGACCATCTCCTGAGGATTATTGATGACGTTCTGGATTTTTCGAAACTGAAAAATGACAAGCTGACTCTCGAAAAGGTCCATTTCAGGATTGCAAAAGTGCTTGAGGAGGTTCATGAGATGCTTGCTCAAAAGGCCGCCCGGAACAATACCAGGCTGAGCCATATTCTCGATCCGGATACTCCCCCGGTTCTGATCGGTGATCCATATCGGCTTAAACAGATACTGCTGAACCTTGCGGGAAATTCAATAAAATTCACAAATAACGGTGAGGTGTCAATCCGGGTATCACCTTCATCCAGGACTCCGGAAGAAACCGAACTATTAATCACAGTCGCCGATACAGGCATTGGCATCGATGAATCAAAACTTGGAGTCATATTCGACGACTTCACGCAGGCAGAAATGAACACAACCCGCAAATACGGGGGAACAGGACTGGGTTTATCCATTGTGAAGAGCCTTGTAATGCTGCATGCCGGAAACATCGAGGTTAAAAGCAAAAAGAATGAAGGCACAACAATAGTGTGCCGTTTACCCTATCGTGTGGGGGACGAGAAACAGGTTAAGACCGATCATGACCTTCCTTTGCCTGTCCCGGACGAAATCGCAGGGAAAAAAATACTTGTGGTGGATGATGAAGAATACAACCGCCTTCTCTTCAGCAAAATACTTCAGGGATGGAAGGCAGATTTCAAACTGGCGGAGAACGGCATGACTGCCCTTGAAATTCTGAAGACAGAAAAATTTGATCTCGTTTTCATGGACATGCGGATGCCCGGAATTGACGGACTCAGAACCACCAGGTTCATACGGGAAGAAATGAAGATAAGCGAAACGGAAATGCCGGTAATCTTTATTTCCGCGGCTCCCGGGAGAGAAGATCAGGAAAAATACAGGCAGGCGGGCATCAATGCATTCCTTCCAAAACCTTTTTCCGAAAAAATGCTTCTGTCGGCAATAATGGAAGCGACTGACCTGACAGTTGAAAACCGGTCCGGAGCAATTGATGATTCTTCAAGGGAAATACCTGAAGAAAAAGGCAGCCTGGATCTCAGGAACCTATACCATCTGGCGGGCGGCGACAATAATTTTGTAAAGCAGATGCTTGAAACCTTTATCTCGACGACAGCCGCAGGACTGGATGAAATGGCCGGGGCTGCCGGAAAGGCCGAATGGGAAAAAACAGCGGATATATCACATAAAATACAGCCTCCATGCAGGCATATCGGGGCATATACACTCTTCGAACTCCTTTCAACCATTGAAAGATCAATCCGTAAGGAAGGAAAAACAGATCAGATAGAAAAACTTACAGAAAGCGCCGTCAGGGAATTCGGATTAATAAAGCGGCTCGTTGAAGAAGAAATCGTAAAAACAGGCTGAACTGAAAATAATCCGTCCGGTTTTTTTAACTTGCGGTTGCAGCCTGAAGAGTCTGCAATAATTTATGAAACTGACACCATATGGCCGAAAAACCCGTCAGGATATTTGTGGTTGAAGACAATGAATGGTATAACAAGCTGCTTGTCTATACCCTTTCGCTGAATCCCGATTACGAAGTGAAGAGCTTCCTCAATGCCCGTGATTTCCTCGCTAATCTCGGTGAAGCCCCCGATATTGTCACTCTCGATTACAGGCTTCCAGATCTGTCGGGCCTCGAAGTGCTCAAGAGAATCAGGCAGGAAAATGAAAATATCCGTGTCATCCTTATCTCCGAACAGGAGGATATCGAAATGGTTGTAACCCTGCTCAGAATGGGAGCTTACGATTACATAACCAAGTCGAACGACATCAAGGAACGTCTTCTCAACACAATTCAGAACCTTACAAGGGATATTCACCTGAAAAACGAGATATCCACTCTCCGGAAGGAAGTTCAGAAAAAATATTCCTACAGCAACACTATCCTGGGCGAGAGTCAGGCAATAAAGAATATCCACGATCTGATCGGCAAGGCGATCGAGACAAATATTACCGTAATCATTTCCGGCGAGACCGGTACCGGAAAGGAGCTGGTCGCCAAGGCAATACACTATAATTCAAAGAGACGCGAAAAGCCCTTTGTTGCAGTGAACGTACCGGCCATTCCCAACGAACTCATCGAAAGCGAGCTTTTCGGTCATGAGAAGGGATCTTTCACAGGAGCCACAAGCAGGCGCATCGGGCGATTTGAGGAAGCAGACGGCGGCACACTTTTCCTGGATGAGATCGGGGAAATGGATCCCAACCTGCAAACCAAGCTGCTGAGGGTGCTCCAGGAAAAGGAAATCGTCAGGATCGGAAGTAACAAGCCGATAAAAACCGACTGCAGGATAATTACTGCCACCAACAGGAACCTGAGGGAAGAGATCAGGAAAGGGACCTTCAGGGAAGATCTCTACTATCGTCTGATGGGATTACCAATTGAACTCCCCCCTCTGCGCGACCGGTCGAGCGATATCCTTATCCTCGCAAAGCATTTCGCAGAAAATTTCTCAAAGGAAAACGGCATACCGATGAAACCATTATCGGAAGGTGCAAGGAAAAAGCTGATGGGTTATTCCTTCCCCGGCAATGTAAGGGAGCTGAAGTCGCTTGTGGAGCTTGCCCTCACCCTTTCAATCAATAATGAGATCACAGAGAATGATTTCGCAATTGATACAGCTGATAATCTTTCAAGTCACGACACCGCCGACCTTTCAATGCGTGAACACGAAATGCGGATACTCAGGGCCACCCTTAAGAAGTACAACCACGACATCCCCCTCACAGCCAAAAAGCTGAATATGGGTATCTCGACGATTTACAGGATGATGAAGGAGGATAAGGCGTGAGGCGGGAGGCGGGAGGTGTGAGGTGTGAGGTGTGAGGCGTGAGGTTCGAGGCGTGAGGTTCGGGGTTCGGGGTTCGGGGTTCGAGGTTCGAGGTTTTTCCGGTAAAACCCGAGCAGGTATGACGGTTAATTCAAATCTGAACAGGGGGTTCAATTAATTTCATTCGGATTAGATTATTTCCAGGATATTTTCGTTTTCTTTAGAATTAGTGGACAATCCGGTTCACTGATCTGATTTTCATTATATTATTTTCAGAATGTACAGACTGCTCAAAAAACTGCAGGATTTGCCAAAAACTATCGTGGAAAGCTTGATTCCCGGATTTGTTAAGCTCTGCCATCCCGCGATTGAAGTACAAATAACCAGATCCAGTTGGCGGATATCTCTTATAGTGTTTCCCCTTTTTTATTTGTTCTCGCCCGATAAAGCTTGTTGTCAGTCTTCTGAATATTTTAGAAATGAAACGCAGGATACTCTGACCCACGATCGGTTGAAATACCTTCTTCAGCCAGATACAATCCATTATCAGTTCATAAAAACAGAACAGGAATCTAAATCTGGTTCTGCCTTTAGCGGGTACATTGACTTCCTGATAAAAATAAGCGATACAAGCAGATACAAAATAGTTTTGCTTGATGATTTTAATAAGACAACTGACCCTGGTAAAATACTTATCGGATTAAGGCATGATGTTGATCTTAATTTGAATACTGCCTACGAGCTTTCAAAAGTTGAATATAATTTTGGTATTCGATCCGTCTATTATATTCTGCATACAACAAGCTATTATCTGGCTCAGCCAAATGATTTTTCAGTTCACAATGAATCAATTATTCCTATACTGAAAATTATGCAGAATGATTTCAATCACAAAATGGGATGGCACAACGATCTGGTAACACTTCAACTGGTTCATAATATTGATCCGGCAGGGTTTCTGCTTCAGGAACTTGATTGGTTAAGGAAAAGAGGAATCAGTATCAAGGGAACTGCCTCGCACGGTTCTCAATATTGTTATACTTATAAGTATCTTAATTATTACTTCTTTGAGGAATATAAGAATCCTGCGGGGGGCCAGTTTGTAAATAATGACAGTACATTGGTAAATGGAAAGTGGATAAAGATAAAACATGCTCATTTGAATGACTTCGGATTAGAATATGAAGCATATTTCCTGAAGAATAACAAATATTATTCTGATGCCTCATTTGTTGATGGGATTAGATGGAATGTCGGCATGCTTGATCTGGAATCTTTATCTCCGGGTGACAGAGTGATAATTCTGATTCATCCGATTTATTATCATGCAAGCGGATCATCTTCTTCAGAAATAACTTCATTCAATATATCTGGTCAAATCAGGTCAGAGATAAATTCGGTTAATGCCACAATTCAGGTTGAAATGCCTGCGGGGATTAATAAAGACAATCTCATTGCAACATTTTCAATTTCTCCCAATGCCAGGGCAATTTCAGGATTTAAGGAGTTAGGTTCAAGTCAGAATACAATTGATTTTACCACTCCTGTAAATATAAAGGTCGTATCTGAAAATGGCATGAACTCTAAGAATTGGCTGGTGAAGGTTATTGATTCTGTAGATTCCGGGATTGTGGGGATTGATGAAATTTCAGATTCGACTGTAACCGTTTATCCAAACCCTGCATATTCGATATTAAATATTGAGGGACCAGCTCAAAACTCAATAATTTCCATTTTTGATCTTGGCGGAAAAATACTTATTGACAACAAAAATGTAAGTAATACTATTGATATCAGTAACTTGCAAGAAGGAATCTACATTATCAGGATTAATAACAATGGCAGAACTGAATGGATCAGGTTTATAAAAAAGTAAGACTACGCAACTGCTACTCTGCGTAAATCTGCGCTCTTATCTGCGTACCTCTGCGAGAACATCTTCTGTCTTTCGTGTTCGGTCTTTTTTCTCAAAATGAGAATTTTTGTTCCAAAATGAACAGAATCCTCAATCTTCCATTTTTGACATCTAATTGATATTCTGCGGGTTAACTATTCGTGCCAGATCCGGCCCGTCGTTTGTCTTATATGGTGGAACCAAAAAGATCTCTATCGTTAAACCAATATTAACTGAACATGGAAAACAAGGAATTCAATGACTCGAGAACAAAGAGTGAAGACATAGTAACAATAAGCAAAATGGATGAAGCCAGAAAGGAAGGCAGATCTAAAGGAGTCCTCATAACCGCTATTATAAGTCTGGCCATTCTGCTTGGACTTGGTCTGCTTGGCTGGTCAATGTACAAGAAGGATCACAACACCCAGCTGGCGCTTATGGAAAACCAGAGGGTATCCTTTACACAGGAGCTCACCCAGCGCGACTCCACCCTCAACGACTGGCTCACCTCGTTTGACGAAATCGAAAAGAATCTCCGCATGATCAAGGAAAAGGAGAAACTGATAACCGTCAACTCGGCAGGAACAGAAGTTTCGGCCGATAAAAGGAACCAGATAATGGAAGATATAAAGAGCATCAATACCCTGCTTGACGAAAACAGGAAGAAGATTGCCGCTCTCAACTCACAGCTTAAGAAATCGGGAGGCACGATCACCGGACTCCAGACCAGGATAGCCGAGCTTGAGACTTCCATGAAGACTTATGAAAACGACGTCGCCCTGCTCAAGGCAACCCTCGATAACAAGAATTTCGAGATCGAGCAGCTCAACGAAACAATGGTGGCACTCAACGACACCCTCAACATGAAGGCGGAGACAATAAACACCCAGACTTACATGCTGAATCAGGCATTCCTTGTGGCAGGCACATACAAGGACCTGAGGGATAAAGGACTTCTTTCGAAGGAAGGCGGATTTCTCGGAATCGGAAGGAAGGAATCGCTGACTGACAGCTTTACCGACAGCATTTTCACCGAGATAAACATTACCGAGCTGAAGAGCATTCCGGTCAATTCGAAGAAAGTGAAGCTTGTCACCGAACATCCCGCTGGTTCATATGAACTTGTAAGACAGGATGAAGATCAGATCGCCTCGATTGCAATACTCAATCCTGAGGAGTTCTGGAAGATTTCAAAATATGCAGTAGTAGAATTAGTCAAATAACACCGGTCAGGGGTTAGGTTAGATAGATTAGGTTAGGAAAAGAAAGGCTGTATCAGGGGATGCAGCCTTTTTTAAAATTTCAAGCAATGCCAGAGTCCGTAAATAATATAACATTTCAGGTGAATTCTGTAACTCTTTCAGCATTCACAGCAATTAACTTTGACTGATTAAAATCCATTCTTCTCTAATAATTCAAAAGAATGAACACTAAAGAAATGAATGAAAGACGAAATCGCCGGAATGAACAGCTTCAGGAAAGATTTTCAGGTGAAGTTGGAACCAGCCCTCTGCCCAGGGAAGACGGGAAATATGCAATGCTGAGAGAGCTTAGGATTAAGCTGGGCAAATCGGAAGAAGAATTCAAGAAGATTTTTGACCTTTATTTTAATTTGCGCAGCCAGAATAATACCTGAGCATTTTGCTCAACAGATCCGCCTGACAGAGAAATCTCATTTCAATTTCAGAGGATTCAATAAGTCAAGCCTGAATACAAAACGAATCCTTTCTTTAATTGATCCGGTTATTGATTCGATGTTATCAGTAACTATCAGGGGAAGATATACTTCAAAGAAATTCCATATCCCGGCCTTAATCCCGGCTTCAAAAAAAAGCGGCGACTCATAAGCTGATTCAGCGCCGTGATCATTCAGCAATATATTCACAAAAGGCTTTACCGGTATCCGGTCTGACTTCCCGGGCAAACTGCTTGTAACGGAAAGCGATAAAAGCCACCGGCTGTAACCAAGGGCATCATTTACTGGAGATACCAGACCCCCTTCCGACAGGTCCATCTGCCTCGACCAGAAGCTTGTTGCAAACTCACCGAACCTGTCGGGGTATAATCCCTGATACAGGTATTGCTCGCCACCGCTCCTCCCGGATGCCGAAAATGAATAAAAAGGATCTGAAGCATCATCTTTCAGCATGGCACCGGCAAAAAATCTGATACCGAGGCCCCTGTTCCTTCCATAGTAACTCAAGGTATAATTAAAATCGAGTGATGCCTTTTGATACGACCTGCCTGATTCAGATGAAACCATCAAATTAAACGGATTGATCATGCCGGGTCTTTCCAGATTGTAACCGATTTGTATGAAGGAACGCATCTTTGCGGGAAGGAGTTCTTCAATCTGCCGAAGGTCCGATGCAGCAATCCAGTATCCGGAAACCTTATGAAACAGAGGATCAATAAGATCATGCGGCCTGAATCCAATATCAAGTCCCATCTTTGCTCTCCGGTAGTTCTGACTGCCGGGCGCTCCGAACTGTTCCCCTTCAAGAGTCAGTGATGCAGTCCTTATAATGTTGTTGTAAGGCTTAACGTTGAAGGATATCCTACCATACCCGGTAAGCCCCTGATTACGGAATGTATAAAAAGGAATGAACAAATACTCAACCGGTTTGGGCAGCAGGGTGCCGTTATTCAGGACCAGACCTGCCATAATACCATCGGAGCTGTTCCAGTCAAAAGCAGGTATAAAAACCAAAGTTCTTTTATCCGGCTCTTCTATAGTGTAAAGGAAGCGGAGTTGAAAAGGATCGGCCTTCCTGAAGAGACCTGATGTCCGGATGTTGTTATCAAGCTTGTTTATTTCAGTCATCTTCTGCTCCAGGTCGATTGTAATTTCGGAATTTACTCCGGATGGAACATCAATCCATTTCTTCCCTGCAAATCCGTCTTCCCGGAATTCTGAGCTTACTGAATCTCCGTTTGTTACCGTAATTATCAGAGGAGCATTCAACTCACCCTTATTCCTGATCAGCAATTTCTGGTCCTTAAAGCGAATTATCCTGTAATCGAGTCGTTTGGTCGTTCCCAGAAAGTCCTCAAAGAACCAGTCAGTATTCTCAGAGGTACGTGATTCAAAGGCCGCTCTCAGATCGTCAGGCCGGGGATGCCTTCCATTCCAGTTCCTGTAATAGTCGTGCATGATTGTATCAAAGAGGGAATCTCCAAGATAAGTCCGGAGATAATTGAACCCCTGTGCAGCTTTGTAGTACACAATGCTGCCATAGTTCTCATAACTGTAATCAACAGCCGGCAGGTTAACAGGCTGTTCCATGTTCTTTCCTGCCGGAACCAGCCACTCAATCTCCTGCATTCTTTGCACCGGGATTTCATCAATCTTAAAAAACCGGGCAAGTTTCTGGTTCTTGAATCCGATTTCCCAAAGTTTTTTGCCGGGGTATCTCTCTTCCATATATCTTGTTTCATAGGCCGAGGCAATGCTTTCATCCATAAAAGGGTACCGGCGTTCATCAGAACCTATTGCACTGTAAAACCAGCTGTGACATATCTCATGGGCTAATACCTGATCGAGAAGGTAGGGATCACCTGCCAGGCCGATAACAGTCAATCCGGGATATTCCATTCCGGCTCCGGAATTAAGGGCGCTCTGAACAGCTGTAAAACTCTCGTAGGGATAGGATCCGATCCATTTTGAAAAGTAACCGATGGCGCTGTTCACATATGAAACTGCATTCTGCCAGAGATATGCCTCCTGATCCGTGAACATCACCCAGGTGGTTACTTCCTTTTCCGGTAGTTGAACTGTCCCCTTCCTGACATTAAACCTCTTATCTGCAAACCATCCGAAATCATGGACATTATTTGCGGTATACCGTAAGGTTTTCATGTTTTCCGAGGAAGGAGGGAATTCATTGCTCCTGTAATATCCTGTTCTGGTCCATAAGGTATCAGTAGAATATCTTTCAAGCATATCAATCTCTTCTTCATTCTGCAGGCTGCCAGTCGCACCAACCACATAATTGTCAGGCAGCGTAATGCTTACGTCAAAACTGCCGAATTCGGAATAGAACTCAGCCTGATCGAGATATGACATCTGGTGCCAGCCATCCCTGTCGTATACAGCTGGTTTTGGATACCATTGAGTTATCTGGTATGATTCTCCTATATGACCAAGGCGTGAAGTAACTCCTTTGGGGATTTTTACATGGAAGGGAGTTGTTATAAGCACTGTGTCGCCAGGCTGAAGGGGATTATTCAGAGTCAGCATGCAAATATCAGGAGTTTCCAGCAAAAGGTGCCATTGAACCTGACTGCCGTTTGCCTCAAAATACAGCGAGTCAATATATCCTCTTAACTCCGGATCCCTGAAAAGCTTTTGCCTGCCCCTCATGCTGAAGACCTGTCTGGCCAGTGCAGTATTGTTATCCGAATATGCATTGGGCCATAGATGAAAATACAGGAATTCAAGTGTATCGGGAGAATTATTGATGTACTCAACTGACTCGAATCCATCCAGTTCATGCAATCTGTCATTAAGGGTAACATCGATTCTATAATTTACATCCTGCTGAAAATAATCCTGAGCCAGGGCATCCGGTAAAGAAAGGAAGATTACCATGCTTAAGAGGAAATACTGCCTTAAGCTTTTGACTGTGACTATTTTTTGCATGACTGCCCGGTCTGTATTATCCACCGTATTATGTTCAAGAGTACGAAGATACGGTAAAAGCGTATATGGTTAAGATCAACATTGTCAAATCTGTAAATGTTGTAACTTAAAAATATCTTCTTACTTTTGTTAAGATGGTTAACCAGTAAAAACATTTGTCCTATTGAAGCTTTACATTAAAAATATGGTTTGCCAGAGGTGCCAGATTGCAGTTAAATACGAGTTGGAAAAACTCGGTCTGCATCACACCAGGGTTGATTTGGGAGAGACTGAAATCATGGAGGACCTGTCAGAAGAGCAATGGGATGTTCTGAGTACTTCAATGAAAGATATCGGGCTTGAATTACTGGATGATAAAAAGAACATTATGGTCGAGAGAATAAAAACCCTTATCATTCAACTGGTGCACTTTAATGATGAACAGATCAAAACAAACCTTTCCGATTACCTTGCCGAAAAACTAAATCACAATTACACTTATCTTTCCAATCTTTTCTCCGAAGTCAAAGGGACTACAATTGAGAAATTCTACCTGATGAATAGAATAGAAAGGGCCAAGGAATTGCTGGTTTATGATGAGCTCAATCTTACCGAAATCGCCTGGAAACTTCATTACAGCAGTGTAGCTCATCTGTCGAACCAGTTTAAGAAACTTACCGGGCTTACTCCCTCCCACTTCAAGAATCTCAAAAGCAAAAAGCGTCACGATCTCGGGAATACCTGAACAAAGCAGGCTCTTTTCTCTCACGCTCTACTCTGTTCCATATGTGAATTATGTAACATAAAGCAGGAATTGTGTAATATCCCATAGTTAAATAAATCAGATCTTTATATTGTTATTTAATTACCCATGGGCGGGTATAAACCACAATGAAACAAGATGGCAGAAAAATCAAATAACCCGGTATTGCTCAGTTTAAAAAGAATCCTGAAAGAGATCAGATCAGAAAAAATCCTGACCAAAATTGTCGGAGGCAGGATAGTTTACTTTGAAAATCCCAAGGAAGGAATTGCATTCAAGTGCATCCACACCGATATCGGAAGACCATCAAAGTATTACGTTAAATATTTCGGCAGGGATGAATATGAGATTGATTTTAACTCAAGTCATATAATTATGGCTGCACTGGAGGGTAAACCAATCTCTAAAGCAAGATATGACAAGTATCATTTAATTGAAGGTAATTCCTGGAAAAGGAATTTTGAAATTCCTTCCCGTACAAGGCAGTGGGTGATCAGCGGGTAAAAAGCTGTACGTGTTAAGTCGCTGAATACCTGCGATAATTATTTTACTTAACCACCACCGTTTTTCTTTCTTCGTATACACAAGAATGAAATCCATAGTATTTTACTTCCACTTCGGCAATGGTTCTTGGCAATTTCTTCCAATTCTTAATATCAGATAAGTGGAGTAGCTGTTGATAATCGGAAGGTTTTTGCCGGTTATTCACTTTTTTCATGGTTTTGTGCTTAGAGCATAAATTTAAGCACCTGCTGACAAACAGACCTTACAAAATTCTATGAAAAAGTTACATATTTCACACATCCTTCCTGTTCTCAGCACTTGTGCCCGGGTAAAAAAAATGAAAACCGCGACAGCCGTTTAATGTGAATAACCATGTTTATCCTGGATAATGTGACAGCGATTATCTGATAACAATTTTACTGTTGTGACCAAAAAGGTAGAACAGGCCAAGCTGGATTCCCCTGTTGTATGATTTTACATCATTGCTTTTATTTATGTCACTAAATCCGTGATTATACCTTAAATCAAAACCAAAACCCGTAGAGGGAAGCACATAGCTCACACCAACACTTAACGCCAGGTCAATGGGGTTATAATCTATATCATTGTCTGAACTGACAAGGAATCCTGCCTGAGGACCGGCTTGTATCCTGAATCCATTATCAAACATATATTGAATCAGGACGGGTATATTGATATAGCCCAGTTTATGATTTTCAGCGCCCTGGGCCGAATACACCAGTTCAGGCTGAAAGGCCCATTCGCTGTTGCGGTGGATATGACCGAGCAACCCAATATTATACCCTGTTCTCTGGTCGTAACTGGTATTGTTGTCATTGTTAATGTTATACATATTCAGCCCTCCTTTAATCCCAAGGGTTACGTGTCCTGCAGGTGCATTACCGTGTTGTGCACTGGCAACTCCCGTAATTAAAATTGCGGTAATTAATCCGGTCACAAATTGCAAAGCCTTTTTTTTCATTTGTATAGTATTAGTTTTCACAGTCACTTCCTTTAATAAGGAACTATATAATAACCTGTAAAGTTGAGGGTATTCTGTGGCAGAATATTACATAATTCCATAAAGCTGTTACATAATTCACATATTGATCTTCAGAACTCAGAAGCATTTATTAAATGGCGGGAAAGGTAGTCGCTGCCATGGAGCATCTGTAAATTATGTAACTTTTTTTAGAAGTTATGTAACAGTGAACTTTTCAAACGTAACGAACTTTAGGCTGTGAAAATCCAATCAGGCCTATGAAGAAGTTGCTTCTCCTTTTAGTTGCTTTGCTGAGCGTTTTGCAGATAAATGCACAGCAGTTGATCAGCGGGAAAGTAGTGGATGACACCGAGATGCCTCTGCCAGGGGTTTCAGTACAGGTACAAAACACCCTCCGGGGAACCTTCTCCGGCACTGACGGCAGTTACACCATAATGGCACAGCCTGCCGATACTTTGATATTCAGAATGCTGGGTATGATTCCTAAAAAGGAGTTCGTCGGAAACAGGACTATTATCAATGTCACAATGTTTATTGAGACGAACCTGATGGAAGAGGTTGTCGTGATAGGTTATGGTGTTGTAAAGAGGAGTGACCTTACCGGTTCTGTCAGCTCTGTAAAAGCTGAGGACCTGCTAAAAATAACATCTCTCAATCCCGAGCAGGGTCTTCAGGGCAAGGTAACCGGGGTACAGGTCAGCAGTACCTCCGGAGCTCCCGGAGCAGGAGCTACAATAAGAGTACGCGGCGTCGGCACCTTTAACAACTCCTCCCCCATCTTTGTCGTTGACGGGGTTATCCTCGACGATGTCTCCTTCCTTAATACCTCTGATATTGCTTCCATGGAAGTCCTGAAAGATGCTTCTGCCACAGCTATTTATGGATCGAGGGGAGCAAACGGCGTGATTATAATAACAACAAAAACAGGAACACCGGGTCAGGGAAAGGCAAGTTTTGATTTCAGCTCTGAAATTGGAATACAAAGCCTTGCCAGGAAGATTGACCTGTTAAACGGAAGGGAATTTGCAGTTATTTCGAATGAAATCACTCCCGGGTCATATAATAATGTGGATCTGGTACCTGATACTGACTGGCAGGATCTGATATTTCAGAACGCACCTGTTCAGAATCACCAGTTTTCGATTACCGGGGCCACCGAGGTATCCCAGTATTATGTAGGTGTCGGAATGTTTATTCAGGACGGGATCATTGATAAATCGAGTTACAGCCGGTTCACCCTCAAGCTGAACAATACCTATAATCTTTCTCCCCATATCCGGCTGGGCAATAATCTGACACTGGCTCCCTACAGGCAGGAAAATGCGCCCAATGTTACATATTCTGCATACCGCGCACAGCCTTTACTGAAGCCTTTTTATGACGACAACTCATTTGCAGTGGTTTATAACGTAGGAAATCCTCTTGCCGACCTTTCTTATTCGAATAATTTCGGGAAGGGAATCCGTGGTGTAGGGAATATCTTTGCAGAAGCAGCCTTTTTGAAATCATTCACTCTGAGGTCAAGTCTTGGTGTTGATGCTTCCTACAATAAATCCAGCAATTTCACTCCGGCTTATACAGTCTATAATCCCGACGGTACAGCCTCCCAGCAGCAGAATGTCCTGAGTGATCTCTTTAAGGGAAATTCAGAAAATCTTACCTGGCTCTGGGAAAACACTCTTGCATTCAAAAAAACATTCAGCGACATCCATGCCCTTGATATTATTGCCGGCTTTACCATGCAGGAAACTTCTTCCGAATCGATTGGTCTTTCCGGTGAGAATGTATTGAGAGACGGGAAGGACTTCTGGTATATGAATCCCGCATATATTTACGATCCTTCAACCAACGTCAATAAGATCCAGTCCATATTCAATGGTGTGGATCCCGGCCAGTTCTATTCGATGATCTCCTACCTATTCAGGACCAATTACACGCTGCATAACAAATACATACTAACATTTACTTTCAGGCGTGACGGATCCTCAAAATTTTCCAGCAGCAACAGGTTTTCCAATTTCCCATCATTTGCATTAGGATGGAATGTGGGGAAAGAATCGTTTATGAGATCAGTTCCTTTCATTTCAAACCTGAAACTCAGAGGCAGCTGGGGAATGATCGGCAATGAGAAGATCAGCTATTATGACCGCTATTCAAGAGTTCATTCAGGCCTGCTTGCTGTTCTGGGCAATCCCGATGCTCCCCTGCCTGCAGCTTCCTACGGCAAGAATGGCAATCCTGACCTGAGGTGGGAAAGCACAACCCAGACAGACCTGGGAGCAGAAATTGGATTTTTCAAGAACAGGCTGAATGGCGAATTTGATTACTATAATCGCAAGACTGATGATATCCTGGTGGAGCTCTCCACTCCGGGTCATCTTGGAAACGGACAGGGCCAGAAAGTACGCTACAATGCAGCTTCGGTGCTAAACAGCGGATTTGAGTTTAACCTGAGCTGGAAAGAGAGCAGGGGTGATTTTACATATAAGGTAGGAATTCTCGGATCTACAATTCATAATGAAGTATTGAGTATCGGGGGCAACAACAGCGGAATAGACTCCCTGCTGATCGGAGGATATCTTGGGGATGGCCGGCCTGTTACCCTTAGCCGCGTGGGATTACCTATCGGGGCTTTCTACGGCTACAAAACCGATGGAATTTTCCAATCCGAAGCAGAACTCGATGCTTATCCTCACACTTCCCAGGCTGAAGCAGGCGATCTCCGGTTTGTTGACGTTAACCCCGACGGCATAATTGACGGGAACGACAGAACATATATCGGATCACCGGTACCGAAGCTGATTTTCGGATTTAATGCCGAGATTGAATACAAGGGTATTGACTTTTCATTTGATTTTCAGGGGCAGACCGGGAACAAGATCTTCAATGGGAAGGAAGTTGTCAGACCCGATCCCTATAACTTCGAGAAACATGTAATCGACCGGTGGACGGGCCCGGGAACAAGCAACAAGGAACCTAAGCCATCATTCGGTGGATACAATTACACGCCTTCGGACCGGTTCATTCAGGATGGTTCATTTATCAGGCTGAGGAGCGTGACATTGGGATATACCATCCCTCCCGCCCTGACAAATAAAGCTTCAATTCAAAAATTAAGGTTTTACATCAAAGGATCAAATATTCTCACGTTGACCCGATTCAAAGGGTATTCACCTGAAATTGGCAGCTACGATGTGTTATCCAACGGGATAGATTTCGGCATTTATCCCATTACATCAACCTATTCATTTGGTGTCAACCTTACATTCTGAGCAAGATGAAGACCATTATAAAAATATCAATCCTTCTTACTTCCATCCTTTTTATAGCTTATGGATGCGAAGATTTTCTTCAAAAGGATCCTCAGGGAGAACTGACACAGGAAGATTTCCCTGTCAGTCAATCAGATGCACTATTGGCAACCAATGCTGTTTATTCGTCAATCCGTGAATGGGCTTACAACTCAGGAGGATTTCCAATTACCGACATCATGTCGGATGATGCACATAAGGGAAGCAATCCCAATGATCAGCGTCCCACGGTTGATCCATATGATAAGTTTACCTTTACGACAGCCCAGGATGGTCTTGACAGGTGGTGGAGCACATTATATCAGGGAATAAAGCATGCAAATGTTGTCATCACCAAGGTACCATCGATAGAGATGAATGCAACACTGCGCGACCGTTATGTGGCGGAAGCAAGGTTTTTGAGGGGACTGTTTTACTTCGACCTTGTAAGAGCATGGGGAGGAGTTCCCATGATCACAGAACTAAATCCTCCCTTAAAAGTTGCCCGGTCCACAAAAGAGGAAATTTACACTCTCATTATCAGTGATCTGCAATTTGCTGTAACAAATCTGGCTGATAAAAGCGACCTGGAAACAGGTGATATCGGACGGGCTACAAGTGGTGCAGCCAGATCTCTTCTGGCAAAAGCATATCTGTTTCAGGGTGATTTTGTCAACGCTGAAAAATATGCGCTCGAGGTCATAAATTCGGATGAATACGACCTTGAACCTGTTTTTGCCAATGCTAACAGCATTGCTGGTGAACACGGGATGGAGTCGGTATTTGAGGTGGGTGCCCTGGAAGTGGAAGGGGCAGGCGGCAACCAGTATGCAAATACCCAGGGAGTAAGGGGTTCACCAAACAGGGGATGGGGCTTCAACAGGCCATCCTTCGACTTACGCAATTCATTCGAACCCGACGACCCCCGTCTCAACGCTACAATCATTGATCTTGGAGAAACACTGGATGGCGTCCTGATACTTGGTGACGGGACTACCCCTGACGAAACATTTGATGAATTCAATAATCTTATCGAAGTCGAATGCTACAACCAGAAAGTGTGGTATCCCGGGACTAACACGATCACCCAGTACGGGCATAACAGGAGGTTGATACGCTATGCCGATGTTCTGCTTATGGCTGCAGAGGCATTGAATGAGAATGACAAACCTGCAGAAGCTCTTGTTTATCTGAACCAGGTAAGGGAAAGGGCCAGAGAGGGGAACCCTGAAATCCTGCCCGACATAACAGAAACAAACAAGGAACTCCTTCGGGATATTATATTGATTGAACGGAGACATGAGCTCGCTTTGGAAGGACATAGATTCTGGGACCTTATAAGGACAGGAAAAGCACCGGCTGTTCTGGGCCAGCTTGGATTTATTACCGGGAAGCATGAACTGTTGCCTATCCCACAGAATGAGATTGATATTTCACAGGGTACTTTAATACAGAATCCAGACTGGTAAATTTTTTTGTTTAACTATAATCACTTTAATTATGAAAAGAAAACATGTATTTTTAAATCTGTTGTTAGCCACTTTGCTTATCTCAGTGGTGGTTCACAGCTGCAAAAAGGATGATCCCGAGCCCCTGACGTTATCGTCTCTGGCTGCAGGAACAATTGACCTGAATGGGGCGACCTCACCGGCAAATGTACCGGTAATGCCGACAATTACGGCAACATTCAACGTACCGGTTGATCCGGCTACGGTTACTGCGGCAACCATTAAAATGATCCAGGATTATGATGATGCTCCAATAGAACTCGACCTTACCCTGGATGATAAAGTAATTACAATTACTCCGACCTCTGATCTTGGGACAGGAACCCTTTATCTGCTCGAATTCACCGGATTGAAGTCAACTGACGGACTTGCCCTTACGTCAGTTCAAAGGACTTTTACCACTGAAGGAGCTTTCTCTCCTGCCGGGGCTATCGCTCATTTTACATTTGAGGATAATGCAAATGATGTAGTTGGTACATACGATCCCCTTGCAGCGGATATCATTGATATAACCTATACTGCTTCAAGAAATGCGGCGGCCGGGAAGGCGGCTACTTTCAACGGAACAACAAGTATCATTGAAGTCCCTAATGGTGATGATCTGATGAATACAACTTTTTCAATGGCGTATTGGATTAAAACCAATTCAGCCGAAAAAACAACCCCTCATTTTGTAATGGGTCTGGCAGCTTGGTACGGTTTCTACGTCGAAATGTTTGGTGCATACGATGGTGCACAAATTAAGATGCAGTTCCAGCAAGCAAACCAGACAGTTAGTTCTGATGACGCAATGTGGTTCCCTGCTTTGGCTGATGTGAGCTTTTCGGGCTGGACCTACGCCAAGAGTCTTACAATTGCAGAGATGACAGCACTTTTGAAGGATACCTGGCTGCATGTTGTATTTACATTCGACGGACCGACAAAAGTTGCTACATTGTACTACAACGGTGTGAAGATGAAGAGTTTTGATTTCAATCTTTACCCCGACGATCATGTACTTAAAGGTGCAATCGGGCCAAAATACGCCGGAAGCGCTGTTGGCAACAACCTTGCACTTGGATTTATACAGGGCAGGAATAACAGGTTCGTAGCAGATGTTTGGGCTGATTATGCCGATCCTGCCAACAACCATTTTAAAGGTCAGCTGGATGATATCAGGTTTTGGCATAAAACTATTACAGCAAGTGAAGCTCTCCTGATGTACAATTCAGAGAAACCATAATTCAGGATTTTTAAGTGAAACCAGGGAGGGTCCCGGGGTGCTCCGGTACCCTCCTTTTTTTAATTTTCCCGGTAATATGAGAAGTTATTTAAAAACGTCTTGGATTGTCTTCTTTGCCTTTTGTCTTTATTCCTGTGAGAAGGGCGGGAGTAATATTCCGCCGGGTAATGTCCAGCTTGTCCGGTCAAGGATAGGAACTGTATACCTTGATCTGGCGCAGGCAATCCCTGAAATACCTGTGGATAAAAATATCATTATCGAATTCAGCAATATATTGGATACCACAGTCGTCAGGAACAGCATTCTGCTTAAAAAAGAAGGAACAACCATCGTGCCTGCAAAGTTTTCATACATGGATGAAAACCGTACTGTTGTCCTTGCCCCTGTTAAGAACCTTGATCATCTCGCCGGTTATACCCTGGAGATAACGTCCTCCCTGAAGGGTATAAACCAGGAGATTTTCCCCGGGGTAACCTATCACTTCACCACAATTAACGGAAAGATGACAATCAGCAGCATAACACTGAATGGTCAATCGTTTATGCCGCCAGACATTCCAGTCAATGTCAGCCGTTCATCTGTCAGTATAATCATCGATTTTTCCGAAGCACTCGACCCCTCCGGTTATAAATCGTCCATCGTTTTCCAGGGTCCTGCTGTACCTGAAATGAATCTCTCGGACGGAAATAGGAAGGTTACATTAACAAATTTCGGAACCCTCGACCATTATAAAAGATTCAATTTTGCTGTTTCTGCTAACCTTAAGGCACTTAATGGATTTAGCTTCGATGGATTTGAGAATTCTTTCTATACAGCCCTTGACTCCACTTTCAAATTTCCGCAGATTACCGATGAAGAATTGCTTCAACTTGTTCAGAGCCAGACTTTCAAATATTTCTATGATTTTGCTCATCCATCATGCGGAATGGCACGTGAACGAAACACCTCGGGTGACATTGTATCAACCGGCGGCACCGGTTTTGGGATAATGGCGTTGATAGTTGGAATGGAAAGAGGATTTATTACAAGGACTCAGGGGATTGCCCGCATGGAGTTGATACTTGGTTTTCTTGAAACCTGCGACCGCTTTCATGGTGTCTGGCCTCACTGGCTTAACGGAGCAACAGGGAAAACGGTGCCATTCAGTTCGGAAGATGATGGAGGCGACCTGGTGGAGACCTCATTCCTTATACAGGGGCTGCTCACCTTCAGGCAATACCTTGATTCAGCCGTTCCGGGCGAACAAACCCTGATCAACCGTATTAACCTGCTTTACAACACAGTGGAATTTGATTTCTTTACACAGGGACAGAATGCACTCTACTGGCACTGGTCGCCCAATTTTGGCTTCCGGATAAACCTGGTGCTAAGGGGATACAATGAGACCCTGATCTGTTATGTCCTTGGGGCCGGGTCTCCGACCCATACAATCACCAGGGACACCTACAGATACGGATATATGAATAACGGTGAAATCCTGAACGGGAACACCTATTATGGAATTACACTGCCAGCGGGCGGACCGTACGGAGGCCCCCTCTTTTTTACTCATTATTCCTTTCTTGGACTGGATCCGAGAGGACTGGAGGACGGATATGTTAATTACTGGGATCAGAATGTAGCTCACTCTTTGATTAACTGGAAGTACTGTGAGACAAATCCCCTGAATTACATTGGATACAGTGCCGACTGCTGGGGGCTGACTGCCAGCGATAACCAATCGGGGTACAGTGCCCATTCCCCCACAAACGATATCGGAGTTATAAGTCCAACAGCAGCTGTCTCATCCATCCCATACACTCCTGAACAATCGCTTGCAGCCATCAGGCACTTTTATTACATGCTTGGCGACAGGCTCTGGGGTCCTTACGGATTCTATGATGCCTTTAATGTTACAGCAGGCTGGTGGGGAACTTCCAATATTGCAATAGACCAGGGTCCAATGGTGGTCATGATCGAAAATTACCGCACAGGACTGATATGGGATCTGTTCATGAGTTGTCCGGAAGTTCAGAACGGCCTGAGAAAACTGGAGTTTAATACTAACTAAAGGTAAGCCTGCTTCCTTTTGTTGTTTCTTTCCCTGTAAAATCAGCTAGTCTTTCAGGCACCTAATATATTTCCCGGCTGCTCCCAAGGTTGCTTCCCTGAAAATGCCGTCATTGTTTCCGTCAAGTCTGCGATAGTTGCTCAGAGCGGGATCCTTTTCATCGGAACACCACCAGTAGCCAAGTTCACCAATATTGTTAAATGATCCATCCAGATGATACCGGTAACCACCCGGAAGAGCTGAGAATCCACTACTGTTGCTTCCATTTTCTCCGGCTTCCCATCCGG
The DNA here is from genome assembly GCA_034004115.1 of Bacteroidales bacterium. Classification (GTDB taxonomy): domain Bacteria; phylum Bacteroidota; class Bacteroidia; order Bacteroidales; family VadinHA17; genus LD21. Next base: position 38,510 of record JAVEXG010000009.1, read on the forward strand.
TTGTGCTCTTCAATTGAGAACCCTGATCAGTACCTCGCCATTCGAACTCATCAGTCTCTGACTGTGTCATGCCAAGAAACATCTCCAGAATTTTAAACTCAGCATCAGAAGGTACGTGCCAGCCATCCGGGCATAATTTTTCTGTGTTTACGGCGAACCAATTGTATAAAGCTCCGTAAAGCGGTTTGCTGGCAGTTTCATCATTACCATACCAGCAGTAAGCAGGAGTTGTGAGATCAGTCCATTCTGAATTACCTGTGACATTTGGTATGGCAATGTTATCATTGAATCTGGTTGTTGCAAGGTTCTCAGCCATCCATGTCTGGGTTCCGATTTCCACTGTTTTGTAGGTATTGCCTGACTGGTCTGTTATACTCCCATAAGGAATATCCGGACTGTCTTTTTTGCAGCTGACTGTAAATACAAAAACCAATGTCATTATTAATAACATGTGGTTAAAAAACCTGTTTTCCTTTTTCATATCTGTTCTCATTTCTGGTAATAATTCTATTATTTTGTTTCAAAGTTGTGTACTTCAATGTTATAGCATAAAGTCAGAGCTATCGGGATCCATTATATCAGTTTTTTATAACTAATTTTTCAGTAAAATACGGATGGTTATTCAATCCCATCATTACAAAATAGAATCCCGGGGGCATGTTAATCCGGATCTGGATCTCTCTTACATCCGGATCCACTTTGCTGTGAAAGACATCCTTTCCGGACAAATTAACGATACGGATATAATCGATTACTTCCGTCCGTTCAGGAATAGAAATATTTATATGATCAGTTGCAGGATTCGGGTAGATATTTACAGCCTGATTTCCTGAATGTGATGTTAGTATTCTTGCACCTGCCTGCCATGTTCCATCCTGCGATGCAGTTGCCGGATCAGATGAGCTCCATACTGCGTCTTCAGAAAGGCCGGTTTGAAATTCCGTTCCAAGATCAGTGGCGTAATCCAGCCTTGATGCAGGAATAAAATCAGTTGTATTATTAAAACCCGGATCGACAACAATTGAATGTGTATCATAACCCAATGCCTGCCATTCAGCAAATGTCTTCAGTTCTCCGCTAATAACAAATACAGGGGGTCCGGCTTCACACCAGAAAACATTGTAATCACTTTCAAAGTCATTCAAACACCACGATTCTATCCTTACATTCGGAATCCGGTATTTTGTATAAAAAACATTGTTAAATATCCTGGCCCCCAGCGAAGGTGAAGGTACTGAGGAGTCGTTGTTTGCATCTATTTCTATTATGGAAGAAGACAGGTCAGTGTATGCATCATTATAGAAAGTGTTGTTATAAACACGAACTCCATTCATCCCCTTGATTCTCAATGAAAGCTTTGCATTTTTCACAATATTATAGGCGGCTCCTCCGGAGGTGAATGTCATATTGAATCCATCAGGTGAACCTGATTTAAACAATATTCCGTGAGGGGTATTTTCAAGATAATTATACTTTACGCTTGAATTTATATTATAACCGGTGAACAGGGCATGTGTAATGCTTGAGGCATCTGTTCCGTTCCAGGTAAAATTGTTTCCCGTTATTACCATCCCGTCAAGATTGTTATTCCGTGAGTTCTGAACTTCATCCCCGGCCTGTAACAGATATCCTTCTGAGTTAATTGATGTTATGGAATTATTACGATAAATAAATGAAGTGGGAACACTTCTTGGAATATTTACTCCGGCCCAGTTACCCGATTCTGTATCAATGACTGAAGTCCCTTCTATAGTCAGCACTGTTTGCGAATACAAAGCGGAACTTATTGTAAGAAAAACCAGTATTGAAACTCTTTTCAGCAAACTCAAGACATAAAAAAATTAAAACTTCATAACCAATAAAACAACTTTTTGATTAATCCCTTTTCAGGGCTATCCTTATAATTAATCGCAAAAAAAATCAAACGTGATAAATTTAAGTCCAAAAGTTCCGGAAATCTTTACACAATTCCCTGACATATTTACATAATTCGCATGTTTTATGGTCCGGGTTTGTGTTTCTGCATCTGTTTTAGCCGATATGTGAATAATGTAATTTATTCATAAGGATATGTAACACTTATTAAAATCAAAGAATTGACCTTTGTAATAAATTGATCGATGTATTGTAACTTCCAATATTAAGGATATGAAACCCACAAGATTGACAACACATAAACAATAATGAATATAATTCTCCTTCAATCATGTGCGGTTCCATCCGACCTTTAAAATAAATTATATACGGATGAAATCAAATAAGTTACGAATGAAAAAAAAAGCAATCGGAATTTGTCCATTTGCGCTTTTGCTGTTATTGCTTTCACAGTGCACCGGGCCTGAAGGACCTATGGGGAATGATGGCCTGGATGGAAACATTTTCGCCTATTCCGTCATATATGATATCGATCCTTCCGAATGGGCTGGAGATGTAACCGGATATTATGCTTTAATTGATGTACCTGAAATTACTGATGACATCTATTACTACGGAGCCGTACTTGTCTACAGGTAAATTGAAACTGAACCCAAAAGTTTCAATATGCTACCCTATACTTATGTGGATGAATCTTTGGCCGTTTATATGGACTTTGATGCTTATGTCGGAAGTATCGAGTTGATCTACAAAGAAGTATTCGACGGAGTAAATGATACTCCTGTTCCCGTAAATATTATGTCGTTTAAAGTTCTGATAATAGAAGGGATTCCCCTTGCTGCTTTAAAAGGAATGGTGGATGTAAGTGATTACCGGGCAATTGCTAAAATGCTGAATGTTAATTAAAGCCCAGATAATGAATTATTGTCCATGAATCCCGGGCACTACCCTAATCTTTATACACATCTTTATATAAAATTGAATCACATCATTAGCTTTAGGGAGCAGGGGGGTGGGCACTATCGGGGCACCCTATAGCTACGGGACGGGACGGAAGTCAGACCTCTAAAGTAATTGAACTACTGCTCTCAATTATTTTCTGTGAGACATAACATGAAGGTTATCTTTCCAGACACCTGGATTGTCGAATTCGAATAACCCGACTGTTCTCAATGATTTTCTGTCGTGCAAAACATAAATTTAACCAAGCCCGACACCTGGGGTATCTACTTCGAATAGCCCTGCTGTTCTCAATGATTTTCAGTCGTACAAGACATGTAGGATATCCATCCCGACACCTGGGGTGTCGACTTCCAGTAGCCCGGGTCTCACCCCGGGGAAAGAGGACCACACACGATGTACAACCCTGGAAGGGTTGACTTCCAATTGTTTATTTTGATTGGTTTGCTTATATTTGTTGTGCTGCTAACTTTTAATTGGAATAAATATGTCAACCTACACCCAGATTCTTTACCAGATAGTCTTTGGTAGTAAAGACTACACCGAATTCATTAATTCGGAAAACCAGGGTTCCCTAAATGGTTATATTGTTGGTATTTTGAAAAAAAGGGAATGCCATCCTTATCAGGTCGGAGGATATGGAAATCATGTTCACATTCTCACGCACCTTTCAACGACCATTACTCTTGCTGATCTTGTGCGGGACATTAAAAAGGCCAGCCATGAGATGATGGAGAGGGAAAAGAACCTTTATAAGCTGTTTCCCGGATGGCAGGTCGGATATGGTGCATTTACATACAACATATCAATGAAGCCTGTACTAATAAAATACATTCAGGATCAGGAAGAACATCACAGGAGAATTTCGTTCAAAGAGGAATTTAAGGTGCTTCTTGATGAAAATATGATACCCTTTAAGGAGGAGTACCTGCTTGTGTGATAGTATTTTCAGAATTCTTATTTATTACCGAATACTGGAGGGTTGCAACTGATGGCCACCCCTCCGGGGTCGGATTGGTATTATTGACTCTACCCCGGGGCGAGACCCGGGCTACTGGAAGACCAGCCCTCAAGGCTGGAAGAAATCACCCTTACAACGGGCGAAACAGCGGCCACTGGAAGGCTAGCCCTCAAGGCTGGAGGAATACTGCTATCAATTATTTTCTGTGGGACATAACATGAAGGTTATCTTTCATGACACCTGGGGTGTCGAATTTGAATAGCACTGCTGTTCTCATTGATTTTCTGCAGTACTAAAAATGAATTCAACCAATCCCGACACCTGGGGTGTCGACTTCCAGTAGCCCGGGTCTCACCCCGGGGAAAGAGCACCACACACGATGTACAACCCTGGAAGGGTTGACTTCCAGTAATATATTCAATTTGTTTTTGTGTTGTTTGATATACCATTAACTTAGATATAACTCCCATGGCATGGCGTGACTTTTATATCCGATGGCCACCCCTCCGGGGTCGGATTGGTAAAATTACCCCTACCCCGGGGCGAGACCCGGGCTACTGGAAGGCCAGCCCTCAAGGCTGGAAGAAATCACCCCCTAAAATGGACGAAATCGTGGCTCCCAATGACGAGCGGGATGGAAGACCTGCCCTCAAGGATGGAAGAATGTTATTGCCATTACCATGGTCATGACCGGGGTTTCTGGAAGCCCCGCCCTCAAAGCTGGAGCACTGCGGCTCCTTTCCATCCCCGACGTACAAACTTCCCAAAAAACATAGGCCGGGACACCCATATTTACATCAAATATCTCTTTTATATCTTAATTATCTGTTAGTTATCTTTCCCATCCCATAAAAACCGCACAAAACAGGAATAATGCCCGATCATCAGGTGGTTTCCATCAGCTTAATGTCTTACAACTATATATCCTTTAACAGGCTTTCTTTTTTCAGGTCTTAAAACATAAAAGTAAGTATCATCAGGAAGAGGATTTTCATTATCATCAGTTCCGTCCCATTGATTATCATAATTACTGTTAATGTAAACCCTGGATCCCCACTTGTTAAAAATAACCAGTTCTGTTTTTCCCAGTGTCTCAGCTCCCCTTATTGTGAAATATTCATTCTTCCCATCCTTGTTTGGAGTAATTAACGTAGGAATGATAAGATCACGTACGATAATATTTACAGTATCAGCTGACATGAGACAAACACCATTGGTTATAGTCCATTTGTAACTATTCCCATCAGGTGAAAGCCCGGATACACTCGTAGCATTATCATTTATATCTGCAAATTCTCCTGTTCCTGAAATGATTGTCCATTCTCCTGTTTGTCCATTGCCCAAGGCAGCAGCATTAAGAGTTGTCTCGAACACGTATTCAAGAGCCTGATCAGGCCCGGCAATGGCAACCGGCTGCTCCCGGACCTCAATATTTACCTGGTCAGAATTTTTACATCCCCATTGATCGGTTAATGTAACAGTTAATACAGAGGTAGCAACCGGAGTAGCAACCGGATTGGATATAGTCTGGTTACTAACCAGACTGGCAGGGTTCCACTGGAATGATCCTGACCCGATAGCATGCAATTGAATACTTCCGCCTTCACATATAGCGGCATCTGCTCCTGCATTAAGTAAAGGCAGATCATGAAATTCGACTCTTATTATATCAGTGGATGTACATAAGTTATTGACCTCAGTCCATGCAAAGTCGTAAGAGCCAAACTGAGAAACGGTTACTTTGGCATTGGCCTGATTTGCACCTGGACTGAAGACAGCATTTCCGGGACCGCTTACCTTTGTCCATATGCCTGGCACTGCTCCGGGAACAGCTTTAAGAATAAAATCTTTATCACATTCATCCCCTCCATTTCCGGCATTTGCTGATGATTGCCGGATAAAATTTATAGAGACAGCTGAACTATTTGAGCAGATACCATTTACTTCTGTCCATTGGAATGTGTGCGAGCCATAGGAAGAAACAGTTACTTTTGCATTAGGCGTATTTGCATTGGGACTAAAAGTTGCGGTTCCGGGTCCGTTTACTAATGTCCATGTTCCTTTACCTATACCTGGTGTTGCTCCGAGAATAAATTCAAGACCGCAATTATTACCTCCTTTCCCTGCATTTGCTGCAGGCTGCTCGTAAAAGTTCACGTTTATTCTTGAACTGCTTGTACATGCATTGTTTGTTTCAGTCCAGGTATAAGTATAATCTCCATAAGCTGATACTGTTACTGTAGCATCAGGAGTGTTTTTGTCAGGTATAAAAGTTGAGGTTCCGGGTCCTGTGGTTTGAGTCCAGACGCCCGTTCCAAAACTAACAATGGCGCTGAATTTATAGTTCAGACCACATACATTACCTCCTCTCCCGGCATTTGCTGTTGGTGCTGCTGGTTGTGTATTGATCACAACATTACCTGATGCCGGTGAGACACATCCCGATTCATTGGTTACCGTGAAGGTATAGGTGCCAGGTGCCAGCCCGGTTATGGTTGTACTTGTTCCTGTTCCTGTAGCAGTTGTTCCACCGGGAGTTCTTGTCAATGTCCAGGTTCCTGTTGCCGGCAAACCGAATAATACGACACTTCCTGTTGGTATAGCGCATGTTGGTTGTGCAGTAGTTTCAGCAACCGGTCCTGAAGGTGAAATATCTATTGTAAGATCTTTTTTATCAGGAGCACTAGTAAAAACCGGACTGCTCGATATAACTCTGATTCTATAATGTACCCCATATGCTGTACCAGATGGTATGATTGCATTAATTACACCAGATCGTCTTGATTGTAAAGTACCTATATTAATTGGTGAAGAAAAACTACCTGAGGCATTACTAAGTTGAGCAGTAAAAATATTACTTCTGCGAAATTCATCATCATCTGATACTGTATAACTCACAGAAAGAGTTTGTCCATCACAAAAAAGAGAGCCATTAACTTTCACTTTTGTGATTAGTTCATCATCATCGTCCGCCAGGGCTAAAGAAAATCCTGCAAAAACCAGGATAAGCAGTATAGAGGTGAAATATCGCATCCTTGATTAGAGCTGAAGGGTGCAAAACTCTTTTTGAGAGCCTGTGATTACACCCGGGGATTTTTCATTCTTATTTACTTACAACGGCATAAATTTAAGCCCTTTGATTCCGGAAATCTTTACACAATTCCCTGACATATTTACATAATTCGCATGTTTTATGTTCCGGGCCGGTGTCCCTGCCTTCTTTTGACTGTATGTGAATGATGTAACATATTTAAATAGTTGTATAACACTTGTCATGAAAGTCGTGGCAACCTTTGCAATGTGAAAATTCATTCACAATTAATACTTGAAAAAATGAATAAAACAGAATTAGAAGGAAACTGGAATGAGAAGAAAGGCAAGCTCAAACAGAAATTTGCTTTGTTAACTGACAATGATCTGATGTTTGCAGAAGGCAAGAAAGATGAGATGTTTGGAAAACTTCAAGTAAAACTCGGCAAGACAAAAGAAGAATTCGAAAAGATCTTTTCTGAGCTGTAATCATTTGCTTATACCAAAGAAGTCATTAAGTATTTTTCGATTTTAAACCAAATAATTATAAAGTATGAAGAAAATAATATTCGTTCTGTCCTTATTTATGGCGGGCCTTGTTGTCAATGCTCAGGCAGGTCTTACTGATTTTTCAGGCACCTGGAATTCAAATGCGGAAAAAAGCATTCAGCCCCCGGGAAACCAGGGTGGCGGCAGTTTAGTTGCCAGACAAGTAGCCAATCTCCTTACTGTTGAAAGAACCAGGACAGGTCAGGATGGTCAGCCCACGACAATAATAATGAATTATACACTCGATGGAAAAGAATGTACTAATACTTCACCGAGAGGCGAAAGCAAATCTGTTGCAAGTTGGTCTTCTGATGGTAAATCTCTTACTATTGTAACTTCAAGAACAATGGATAGGAATGGGGAGTCTGTGACAATGAAATCAACTGAAAACTGGACACTCGCTGATGAAAAAACACTTTCAGTTTCATCTGCAGGACAGGGTCCGGCTGGTGAGGTAAAAACCACAATTGTTTATGACAAAATATAACATTTAGCAAAGTATTAATTTAAAAAGGCTCCCAAAAGGGGCCTTTTTTTTAATTATTTAAGGTTTTTGAACTGTCCTTAAATGAACGGATCGTCAGGTTGAATTAGAATTGTGTGATTGCCTGAAAGTGATCGCCGCACATAGTTGAACATCCTTCACTGGCTATGCTCTTCGTAAAGGAGGACATGTAAATTATGTAATTTTATTCATTAATTATGTAATCTTCCAACTTAAAGCCAGCGGTAACTTTGCATTGTGTCATTCATTAGGAAACGGATGAATTATTAATGTATTGACACTGATTGATTGTCTCTTACATGAAAAATCCAGATATTATGGGAACAACCGGCAACCGGGAATCTCAATATGCCAGAAGTCTTATAGAAGCAAGCCTTGATCCGCTGTTTACAATAAATCCTGAAGGGAAAATCACTGATATAAACAATGCTTCAATTGATATAACGGAAGTAACCCGTGAGGATCTGATCGGTACGGATTTCTTTGAATATTTTACTGAACCTGAAAAAGCGCGGGAAATTTACAAACAGGTATTTGCTGAAGGTTTTGTAGCTGATTTCCCTTTAACAATCCGCGACGGTAAGCTTACTGATGTATTGTTTAATGGCTCGGTGTACAAGGATGAACATGGGATGGTGATTGGAGTGGTTGTAGTCGCGAGAGATATTACAGACCATAAAAGAATAGAAAAAGAACTGAAAGATGCCAGAACGTTTGCTGAGTCGGCTGCTAAATTTGCCGAAGAAGCAAAAGAGATAGCCGAGAAAGCCACAAAAATTGCCGAAGATGCCGTTAAGTCCAAACAGCAGTTTTTGTCAAACATGAGTCATGAGATCCGTACTCCAATGAATGCAATCATTGGGTTCACAAAAGTGCTGCTTAAATCAGATCTGGATCCGAAACAAAAAGAGTATCTGAATGCAATTAAAATGAGCGGAGACGCTTTGACTGTTCTTATAAATGATATACTCGACCTCGCGAAAGTGGATGCCGGGAAAATGACCTTTGAACAGACGATTTTCAAACCGGCTGCGTCAATATCTGCCATGATTCATTTATTTGAAACAAAAATCCAGGAAAAAAATCTGAAGCTGATAAAAAAATATGACGATAAAATTCCCGGTGTTCTGATTGGCGATCCGGTTCGTCTCCATCAGATAATTTTAAACCTTGTAAGCAATGCAGTGAAGTTCACCTCAACCGGGGAAATTACAATAAGTGCAGTATTACTGAAAGAGGATGAAGAGAATGCAACGGTTGAGTTTTCAGTTACCGATACCGGAATAGGGATCGCTGAAGACAGACTGCATCATATTTTTGAGAATTTCCAGCAGGCAACCAGTGAAACTGCAAGGTTGTACGGAGGTACAGGACTGGGACTTGCAATTTCCAAACAATTGGTGGAATCACAGGGGGGAAGTATATATGTAAGAAGCCAGCCGGAAGCAGGTTCTGTTTTTGGTTTCATTTTGCCTTTCCGGAAAACGAATGCCGAGGTCGAACTGGAGAAAGTGATGAATATTCTAACCTCTAAAGTCCATAAAGCAAGAGTACTGGTGGTTGAAGACATTGCGCTCAATCAATTACTGATGAAAACGCTCCTCGACGATTTCGGATTTGAGCATGATATTGCCGGCAATGGGAGAATTGCCATTGAAAAGCTGCAGAAAAAAACTTATGATATTATTTTGATGGACCTTCATATGCCCGAAATGAACGGTTTTGAGGCTACCGAATATATCCGCGGAAAAATGAATTCCCGGATTCCCATTATCGCTTTGACTGCCGATGTGACTACCGCCGATCTAAATAAATGCACCGCCGTGGGAATGAATGATTATATCTCAAAGCCTCTTGACGAAAAGCTGTTATATAATAAAATGGTTGAATTGTTAAGGGTTCCCGATACAGAAACTCCATTGCCCTCAGAAGAACCGGAATACGTCGATCTGACATCTTTGAAGAACCGGACCAAAGGAAACAGGGAACTCATGCTGGAAATGATTGCACTCTATATTGAACAGACTCCGATATTAATCAGGCAGATGAAGCAGGGAGTACAAGACAGGGACTGGGCTTCGGTTTACATGGCCGCTCATAAAATCATCCCTTCTTTCTCTATAATGGGCATGCATAATGACTATGAGATAATGGCGAGAAAAATCCAGGAATATTCATCTGTCCGGGAACATCTTGACGAAGTGAATGATATGGTGCTTAAGATTGAGGATATCTGTACCATGGCATGTGAGGTGCTGAAGGGGGAATTAAATACAAAAAGTAATACGGGGAATAATGACCGAAAAGAAAATACTGATTTTTCTGGTTGATGATGATGCATTGTTCTTAAAATCGCTGGAGATTGAATTCTCCGGAAATACTGAGTCTTCCATAATAACTTTCAGAACAGGAGAACTTTGCCTGGATAGTTTACCTCAGAATCCGGATGTTGTAATTTTGGATTATCATCTTAACAGTGTAGATAAAAATGCAATCAATGGCCTGGAAACTCTCGACCGGATAAAGACCATCAATCCGCTTATCCCTGTAATAATGCTTTCCTCCCAGGATAAAATTGAGGTAGCCGTAAATTGTATGAAGCACCAGGCTTTTGATTACATTGTTAAAAGTGAAACTGCCTTTGTACGATTGCAAAGAGCGATTACCACAATTTTTCATTATCAAAAAATTGAAAAGGCTCTGAGCTGGTATATGGAGAAGATGTAACAACATCAGAAGCAAATGCTTATAAGAAGATCATTCACTCTTATTTTTGCTATAATTTCAATAAGTTATTTTGCCTCTGCACAACAGGATAGTATCAAAACTGATTCAACTAAACTATACCAGGACATTGAATCCTATTCGAAGCGCAGCAAGTTAAACGAGTTTTTCTACCGTTTAATTTTCAAACCGGTCACTCCAGGCTCCAAGGATCATGGAGTCAGAAGAAAGACTTATAAGAAACTGATACAGAAACCCTACAGCACCTTTGAAGGAAAGATCATCCGGAATATAGATGTCATTACCCTCGATCCTTTTGGATACTCTGCCACTGACACAACTGCCAGTAAACCCAATTTCCTTTATACAGCAGGGAACTCTATGCATATTAAAACACAAGGCATCACTATCCGGAACCTGTTGCTTGTCCATCGGAACCAACCTTTCAATTCCCTGCTTGTAAAAGAATCCGAACGTTTGATTCGCAGCCAGAAATATGTGCATGAGGTTTCCTTTTCTGTTGTGCCTTCAGGGGTAAATCTCGATTCAGTCGATATATACATACGTGAACTGGATAACTGGAGCATAATTCCCGAAGGATCAATTTCTGCTTCAAAAATGAAGGTCAGCCTGACTGATAAAAATTTTTTAGGAACAGGCCATGAATTTCAAAATGACTTTTCAAGAAGTTTTAAAAGGGAAATTAGTTTCTTTAATACAGACTATTTTATCCCCAGTTTCAGAAATTCCTACATAAGTGCGAAGCTGCATCTGGGGTTTGACGGATATGGAAACTTCAGCAGAAACATTGAGGTTGATCGTCCGTTTTTTTCCCCTCTGGCAAAATGGGCGGCCGGTGTATCTTTTGCCGCTCAAACCAGAAAAGATTCACTGATGGATATAAATTATGTTTATGTACCCGTGAATCTGAAATTCCGGACACAGGATTACTGGGCGGGCAAAGCTCTTCAACTTTTTAAAGGCAGCACAGAAGACGTTCTTGTAACCAATTTGATACTGGCAGCCCGGTATCTGCACATAAGATATCTTGAAAAACCACCTGAACTTCTGGATCCGTTTCATAATTATTCAAACGAGAATTTCTTTTTAGGCACTGTCGGAATTTCTACAAGGAGATATGTTCAGGATAAATACATATTCAAATATGGCGTAGTGGAAGATGTCCCGGTCGGAAGTGTTTATTCACTGACAGCCGGGTATCAGGTAAAAAATAATTCCGGCCGTTTTTATTCAGGGATGCGTGTATACTTTGGCGACTATTATGAATGGGGATTCCTGAGTTCCAATTTAGAATACGGTGCATTCATTAAGTCGTCACATATTGAACAGGGTGTTCTGACGGCAGGAGTAAATTATTTTACCGGATTATTTGAGATTGGCCAATGGAAATTCAGGCAATTTATTAAACCTCAGATGACTATTGGCGTAAACAGGTTCTCTTCCGACAGTCTGACTCTTAATGACAGTTATGGTCTGGAGGGATTTTACAGTCCTGTACTGTCGGGCACCAACCGCTTTTTACTGACACTGCAAACGCAATCCTACGCTCCGTGGAATATACTCGGGTTCCGGCTCGGACCTTATCTTGCTTATTCCCTTGGTATGCTGAGCGATGCAGAAACAGGATTCCGCGACAGCAAGGTTTATTCCCAGATTGGACTGGGTGTTTTAATTAAGAATGAGAACCTTGTCTTTAGTACTTTTCAGATATCAGTCTCCTTTTATCCATTAATTCCGGGTAAAGGACAGAACATTTTCAAAATGAACTCATTCCGGACAACTGATTTTGGTTTCAGGGACTTCGAAATTGGAAAGCCCGGTGGAATGATATATCAATAAGCGGTAATCCTTAACATGTTAATTATGTAACTTCTTTATAAAATTATGTAACAATCAGTTTAGTAAGCTGACCTACCTTTGACAGAATGATGATATTTTATAAACACATAACAGTGATGACGATGAATATTATCTCCTGCAAGAAAAATAAATCAAGTCTGATGTCAAGTATAGTGGATCTATTAATAATTAAAACCAATTAAAATGAAAAAGATCGTTCTTTGTGTAATGGTGGGATTTTTGTCCCTGGCTTTTGTCCCTCATCAGTTAAAAGCTGCGACAACAGAGGAACCAACCTCTATACCAGCTCCCAAGCCTGCCGTATCTTCTGAAGCTAAAACATTAATGGTCAGGTTAGATGAAATTAAGGCAACAGATAAGTCCAAACTGAATGCGGACGAAAAGAAAGAATTACGAAAAGAAGTAAAGGCAATCAAGTCGAATCTTAAAGCAATTGGCAATGGTGTTTATCTTTCAGGTGCTGCACTCATAGTTATTGTGGTTCTGTTAATTGTTTTATTGTAACCTGCAAAAAATCAAAAATCATGGGAAATTTACTTTATGTGGTGGCAGTAGTACTCATCATTGGATGGGCAGTTGGATTTATCGGGTACAATGCAGGAGGACTTATTCACATCCTTCTGGTAATTGCGGTTATCGCAATAATTGTAAAAGTTATCCAGGGGCGAAAAATCTTTTGACATGATCTGTTAATAGACTTACAGATAAAAATCAATTCTTAAAAACAAACATAAGTCCATTCAAAAAAGTCATTGTGAAACAGCATAGTGAACAAATCAATGACAATTTTGTTTGGACTTATATAACTTAATCCAATAATTATGAGTACAACTAAAGTGTTATTAGGCTTGGTCGCCGGAGTTGCTGCCGGTGCGTTGCTGGGGATTTTAATTGCCCCGGATAAAGGTTCCGTTACCCGCGATAAAATGTCTAAAAAAGCAAAGAACTATGGAGATGGGCTGAAAGAAAAATTCAATGAATTTGTTGACGACATCTCAGAAAAATTTGATGAGATCAAGGAAGATGTTTCTGACTTTACAGAACCTAAAAAGTCAAAAACAGAATCAACTTAGAAGAAGTAAAAACTGCTACAGGCTAAACAAATGGATGAAAATGCAAAGCTGATAGAATCAATTCTGGAAAGGAGCGCCGAATACGGAAAAACAACCTTTGAGCTGGCAAAGCTAAAAGCCCTGGATAAAGCAACGGATGTAGTATCATCACTCTTTCCGAATTCCATTGTATTTGCCCTGATTGTTATTTTCATATTCTTCCTGAATTTTGGGCTGGCTTTATGGCTCGGGGATATTCTTGGCAAAATATTTTACGGATTCTTTGTTGTAGCTGCTTTTTATGGAGTTCTGGGAATTGCTCTGCGTTTGCTAATGTATAAATGGCTGAAGAAGGTTGCCGGAGATTTTTTCATCAAACAGGTGCTAAAGTAAATCCCCATGCAAAATATAAATTCAATTGCAGAGCTGAAAAATTCAATTCAATCATTGGAAGTTGAGCAGACTGTCAAAGGGAAACTTCTGAAAGAAGAGTTTTACACAACTGTCGAACGTTTCAAGCCTGCCAACCTTATCGCGAATACTTTGAATAGTATTGAGAAGTCCCCGTATCTTATAGAAAATATTCTGGGTGCTGCCATGGGGCTGGTAACCGGTTTCTATTCAAACAAGTTAATTTTTAATGCGCGGGGCAATAAATTAAAAAAACTTATCGGAGTTGTACTGCAGTTCGGGGTAACTAACCTGGTCGCCAGAAACCAGGGAACCGTCAGATCAATCGGGCAGGTCATTTTTAATCATCTTGTCCGTAAAAAAAGAATGAATTCAATAAAGCCGTGACAGATGATAAACTGAAATTACCGCTTTATTTAAAAGCATCTGTTTTTGTCGTCGGTTTATGCGCTTTAACAGCAATCCTGTACATCGCAAAATTTATTATAGTCCCGGTAGTATTTGCCGTTATTATTGCAATTGTACTCCACCCGGTTGTAAATTTTTTCGTCCGGAAAAAAATAAACAGGGTAGTTGGCATCTTAATCAGTATATTCTTTACCTTTTTGATAATTGCCGCATTAGGGACTCTTATAATCACGCAGGCAGGCCGGTTTAGTGATTCATTGCCCGGACTTATCGACAAATTTACCGGAATGATCAATGAGGCTGTCAGCTGGGCCTCAAACTATTTCGATATAAAGCCGCAAAAGATCCAGGAATGGATCACAAAAACCCGGGTAGATCTCATGAACTCCGGCAGCGCTGCTATCGGACAAACACTTACAATCGTAGGGGGAGGATTAGTGGTAGTGTTTTTACTGCCTGTTTATATTTTTCTGATATTATTATACCACCCTATTTTAATTGAATTTATTCACAGACTCTTTGGCGCAACCAACAAGGATAAGGTCAGCAAAATAGTCACTCAGATAAAAAATGTAATTCAGCAGTATCTTATCGGACTGGGTATCGAAGCCGGCATAATGGCAATTCTTAATACATCTGCTCTTTTGATAATTGGCATTGAGTATGCTTTCCTGCTGGGAATTATAAGCGCATTGGCTAATGTCATTCCGTACATCGGTGGAATTGTGGGGGTGGCATTGCCCATGATAGTTGCATTAGCCACCAAATCATCAGCGTGGTATGCTATATACGTTTGGATCGCCTTTTATGCCATCCAGCTGATAGACAATAACTATATAGTTCCCAAAATAGTTGCCTCCAAAGTAAAAATCAATGCCCTTTTCTCAATAATAGTTGTATTCGCAGGAAATGCTTTATGGGGTATCCCCGGCATGTTTCTTTCAATCCCAATCCTTGCCATTGTAAAACTCATTTGCGACAATATAGAACCATTAAAACCATGGGGATTTTTATTAGGCGACACGATGCCCCCGCTATTAAAGATTAAGCCGCTTTTAAAGAAAATATTAAAACCATCTGCATGATAAAAGTTAAGAAAGAAGGCATTATTTTGAATAAGACCCGGTTTGCATTTGAAAACGCAGGAGTTCTAAATCCTGCAACAATTCGCGAGGGTGACAGCGTTCATGTCTTTTACCGGGCTGTACAGGAGGGAAATCATTCAACCATTGGCTATTGCAGACTGGATGGTCCTCTTACTGTTGCTGAACGGTGGAGCAGACCATTGATGGTTCCTGAATTCGAATATGAATCGCAGGGTGTTGAAGATGCCCGCATTGTTAAGATTGATGACACTTATTACCTGACTTATACGGGATATGATGGGACAAATGCCCGCGGGGCTCTGGCTACGTCAAAAGATATAATGTATTTTACAAAAAAAGGGATTATTGTCCCTCCCATCACCTATTCAGAATTTGTATTTCTTGCAGAATCCTCCGGTAAAGTTAACGAAAACTACTACAGAAATCATAAGTTTTACTATCAGGTAGCCGATCCTGATAAAAAAATGATGCTGTGGGACAAGAATGTGATTTTCTTTCCGCGAAAAATCAATGACAAACTTGTATTTCTTCACAGGATCCGACCCGGCATTCAAATTGTTTCTGTAAACAACCTTAAGGAACTCACCAGGGAGTTTTGGAAGAATTACTTTGAGGACCTTCATGAACATATCGTCATGGACCCCGTATTTAAGCACGAATCAAGCTATATAGGCAGTGGTTGTCCCCCTGTTGAGACAGAACACGGATGGGTGCTGATCTACCATGGAGTGGAGGAGACTGTCAATGGGCTTGTATATTCTGCCTGCGCCGCCCTGCTGGACCTTAATGATCCTTCGAAAGAACTTGCGCGGCTTCCTTATGCTTTATTTTCTCCTGAACTTGAATGGGAGAAGCATGGGGAGGTAAACAATGTGGTTTTCCCAACAGGTACTTCACTGTTTGGAAATACTTTATTTATCTATTATGGTGCGGCAGATACGCTTATTGCCTGCGCTTCGGTGAATTTACCGGAACTGGTGGCCGAATTATTAACCTTTACTGCTAATGACGAAAATAAAAATTCAAGAACTATCTGAAATACTGTTTATTACTTCCTACCCGCCAAGGGTCTGCGGGATAGCAACCTACTCGCATGATTTGATAAAGGCGCTTGTTAATAAATTCAGAGATTCATTATCCATAAAAGTATGTGCACTGGAATCAGGTGATGCAGATTACCGGTATGGCGAGGAAGTAAAATATATTCTTAAGACTTCAATATATGATCAATATGAAGAGCTGGCACTAAAGATTAACAGCGACAAGTGCATCAAAATCGTACTGATTCAGCATGAATTTGGTTTTTTTAAAGTGCAGGAACAAGCATTTCAAAAATTTCTGAATAAACTTTCAAAACCGGTTATTGTTGTTTTTCATACAGTGCTGCCCAAACCGGATGAACTTTTAAAAACAAAAGTTCAGAATATTGCTGATGCATGCGAGTCTGTTGTGGTTATGACCAATAACACCATGCAATTGTTGACCGACGTTTATGAGATTGCCAGGCAGAAAATAAGTGTCATTGCACATGGCACACACCTGGTGCCCCACTTAGGTAAACGTATCCTGAAAAAAAGACATGGATTAACTAACCGTAAAGTCCTGACAACATTCGGGCTGCTTAGCTCCGGCAAGAGTATTGAAACAACACTCAACGCTTTGCCGGCTATTGTAAAAACCAATCCGGAGGTTGTTTTTCTTATATTAGGAAAAACCCATCCTGAAGTAGTAAAAAATGAAGGAGAAAAATACAGGGAAAACCTTGAAGCCATTGTAAAGGCAAAAAAGCTGACCGGACACGTTGTATTCATTAACAGATTCTTACCATTGCCGGATCTGCTCGAATATTTGCAGCTTACGGATATCTACCTGTTTACAACCAACGATCCGAACCAGGCTGTAAGCGGAACTTTTGTATATGCAATGAGTTGCGGCTGCCCAATCATTTCCACTCCCATTCCTCATGCAAAGGAAGTGTTGACTAAAGATACCGGTATTATTTTTGATTTTCGCAATTCCGGGCAACTCGCAAATGGTGTTATCCGCTTACTCAATGATGAACCGTTGCGAAAAAGTATCAGCTCAAATACGCTGCAGAAAGTAGTTTCCACAGCCTGGGAAAATTCTGCTGTTGCTCATGCCATGCTTTTTGAAAGAATTTCGGGTGATATGGCAATACGATTTAATCGTCCGGACATTAACCTCAACCATCTGAAAAAGATGACAACCGCGACCGGGATCATCCAGTTTTCAAAAATCAATCAGCCCGATATCAGCTCAGGTTATACCCTTGATGATAATGCCAGGGCTCTGATTACAATGTGCATGTATTTCAAATTAACCGGAGATGAAAAGAGTCTTGTTTATATCAGACTATATCTCGGTTTTATCAGAAAATGCCTGCAGCCATCCGGTAAATTTCTGAATTATCTTGACAGATTTGAGAAATTTACTGATCAGAACAATGAAGTAAATCTGGATGATTCAAATGGGAGGGCTATATGGGCCCTTGGATATCTGGTCTCGGCAAAAGATCTTCTCCCTGAGGAAATTGTAACTGAGGCAAATTCCATCATTCAAAAAACAATACCTCATCTGGATAATATTCACTCGACACGGGCCATGGCTTTTATAATAAAAGGTCTGTATTATTACAATAGTTCAGATGAATCGCCTGAAATATCTGCCCTGGTACAAACGCTGGCAAAAAGATTAGTCCAGATGTATAAACATGAATCGGCTGAAGGATGGGACTGGTTTGAAAGTTATCTGACCTATGCAAACAGCACCCTGCCTGAGGCTTTGCTTTATGCCTGGCTGTTAACAGGAGAAACCATTTACAGGGATATTGCCAGATCGTCGCTTGATTTTCTGCTATCCCGGACTTTTAATGAAAATGGAATTGAAGTTATCTCAAACAAAAACTGGTTACAAAAAGGAAAGAAGGCCGGGCATTTTGGTGAACAACCAATAGATGTTGCATATACAATGATGACCCTGAGTAAGTTTTACGATGAGTTTGGGGACGAAGAGTACCTTTCGAAAATGGAAACTGCATTTAACTGGTTCTTAGGGGACAACCGTCTTCATCAGATTGTTTATAATCCTTGTACCGGCGGTTGTTACGACGGGCTTGAGGAAACTCACGTGAATCTGAACCAGGGTGCAGAATCAACAATAAGCTACCTGATGGCACGGCTGACTATTGAAGGATACAGAAATCCTGCAAGAAAACCATGTAGTCAGCCCCTGATGGAAATGTCTGTGAATGATGTAAATAATACTAATAATTGTGTAAGCTCCCAACTGTGATCTTTGTTTACCTTTCCATTTACTAATAAAAATTATAAGCCATGAAAAAAGCTGGTATCGTTATTCTGATTGCAGGTTTGTTGTTAACCATTTTTACAACCTTTAGTTACTTCACCAGAGAGAAAGTTGTTGATCTGGGAAAAGTTGAAATCACTGCAAACAAAAAACATCGGGTTGCATGGTCTCCACTGGTCGGTCTGGGAGTCATCGGTCTGGGCGGAGTTGTTTTTTTAATGGCTTCAAAAAAATAAATGCCTTGAAAAATTCCCCTGAAGCATCATGCTTTCGGGGAGTTTTCTTCATATTGCCTGCAATTGCTCTTAATGCATTATTGCCAGGATTCATGAACCAACAAATGTATTTTGAGTAAATTATTAGATTCAAGTAAATTATGGCATCTGAAAAGCATTCTGATTGTTTTCTTTTCATTACTTGCTTTAAGTGCCTCTGCCCCTGACATAAAACTCATCTATATTCCAATTCCAGAACGTATAGATGCTTACGACAGACTAATTAAGGCTGTTGTCCAGGTGGAAAGTGCGGGAGATACCCTTGCATATAACCTGCTGGAAGAAGCAGCCGGAGCTTTTCAGATAAGGCCGATCAGGCTTCTTGATTATTACCGGAGAACCGGGATAAGTTATCAAACCAGCGATTGCTACAATTATAATATTTCCAGGGAGATATTCCTCTGGTACGCCATTCAGACAGGTCACCGGGATTATGAGAAAATTGCCAAAAACTGGAATGGCTCCGGGAAAATGACACTTGATTACTGGGAAAAAGTCAGGGCAAATCTGTAAACATTAGTCCCTTTTACCAGGCCTTTTAGTCAGACTCGAAGTAATTCCTGACAACACAGAATTGAAGCAGTAATGAAAAACTAATCTTTCAGGGTCTCTTTCAAAATCTATAGTACCCACTCTTCTTTTGTGCGAAAGACACCCAGAGTTAAGATGAGTTTAATATTTCCAGGACCCTCTACCTTACCAAACGTGAATTCAACCAATCCGGACACATGGGGCGTCGAATTCGGATAGCCCTGCTTTTCTCAATGATTTCCTGCCGTATCAACCTTGAATTCAACCAATCCCGACACCT
>JAVEXG010000009.1:58484-59620 GCA_034004115.1 Bacteroidales bacterium
GTCGAATTCGGATAGCCCTGCTTTTCTCAATGATTTCCTGCCGTATCAACCTTGAATTCAACCAATCCCGACACCTGGGGTGTCGAATTCGGATAGCCCTGCTTTTCTCAATGATTTTCTGTTGTATATGACATGTAGGATATCCATCCCGACACCTGGGGTGTCGACTTCCAGTAGCCCGGGTCTCACCCCGGGTAAAATGTACCCAACACAATGTGCAACCCTGGAAGGGTTGACTTCCAATTGCTTAATCCGATTTGTCTGCTTATATTTGTTGTGCTGCTAACTTTAATTGGAATAAAAATGTCAACCTACACCCAGATTCTTTACCAGATAGTCTTTGGTAGTAAAGACTATACCGAATTCCTTAATCCCGAAAACCAGGGTTCCCTTTTTGGTTATATTGTTGGTATTTTGAGGAAAAGGGAATGCCATCCTTACCAGGTCGGAGGATATGGAAATCATGTTCATATTCTAACACACCTTTCAACGACCATTACTCTTGCTGATCTTGTACGGGACGTTAAAAAGGCCAGCCATGAGATGATGGAGAGGGAAAAGAACCTTTATAAGCTGTTTCCCGGATGGCAGGTCGGATATGGTGCATTTACATACAACATATCAATGAAGCCTGTACTTATAAACTACATTCAAGATCAGGAAGAACATCACAAGAGGATTTCGTTCAGAGAGGAATTGAAAGAACTTCTTGATGAAAATATGATACCCTTTAAAGAGGAGTACCTTCTTGCTTGATCTTATTTGCTGAATTTCCTTTTTATAACAGAATACTGGAGGGTTGTAACTGAAGGCCACCCCTCCGGGGTCGGATTGGTATTATTGCCATTGCCCCGGGGCGAGACCCGGGCTACTGGAAGGCCAGCCCTCTAGGCTGGAAGAAATCACCCCTACAACGGACGAAACCGGGGCTAATGGAAGCCCAGCCCTCAAGGCTGGAAGAAATCACACCTAAAACGGACGAAACCGGGGCTAATGGAAGCCTAGCCTCAAGGCTGGAAGAAATCACACCTACAACGGACGAAAAACCGGGGCTAATGGAAGCCTAGCCTCAAGGCTGGAAGAAATCACCCCTACAACGGACGAAAACCGGGGCTAATGGAAGCCCAGCCCTCAAG
>JAVEXG010000244.1:0-2974 GCA_034004115.1 Bacteroidales bacterium
AATGAAGGGAAACGCCCAGAGGGGCAATCAGCTTGCTTTCGGATCTTTCGGCATTAAGGCGCTCGAGCAGTGCTGGATTACGGGACGCCAGATTGAAGCTGCCCGCCAGGCTGTCACACGTCATATGAAACGTGAAGGACAGATCTGGATCCGGGTATTTCCCGACAAACCCATCACAAAGAAGCCTGCTGAGGTTCGTATGGGTAAGGGAAAAGGATCACCCGAGGGATTTGTGGTGCCTGTTACACCCGGCAGAATTCTTATCGAAGCAGAAGGAGTACCCTATGATATCGCTAAGGAAGCGCTCCGACTGGCTGCACAGAAGCTTCCGATAACGACAAAATTCATTGTCAGGACCGATTACGTACAGGAATAAAACAAGGAGAAACAGAGATGAAAACTTCAGAAATAAGGGAATTAAGCACGCCGGATCTTATTGAAAGAATAGATACCGAGAGAACCATGCTTGTCCGCATGAAGCTTAATCATGCAATCACCCCTATGGACAACCCCCAGAAGATGAAAGAGGTAAAAGTTACCATTTCACGTCTTCTCACGGAACTTCGTTCAAGGGAAATAAAAGAAAAATCGAAAATCTAGTCAGGCAATGGAAAGGAATAACAGAAAGGAACGTATCGGTGTTGTTGTCAGCAACAAGATGGACAAGTCGATCGTGGTTGCCATCAAAAGGAAGGTAAAGCATCCGATATATGGCAAGTTTGTGAACAGGACAAAGAAGCTGATGGCTCACGATGAAGAGAATACGTGCAAAATAGGCGACACGGTACGTATCTCCGAGACCAGGCCTTTGAGCAAGAATAAGACATGGAGATTGGTTGAAGTAATTGAAAGAGCTAAGTAGTCATGATACAGCAGGAAAGCAGGTTAACAGTAGCCGATAACTCCGGAGCAAAAGAAGTTTTGTGTATCCGGGTACTTGGCGGCAGCAAAAAAAGATATGCCAGCGTTGGAGACACCATAGTCGTCAGCGTAAAGAGCGCGCTTCCTTCAGGTGAAGCAAAAAAGGGAACGGTAAGCAAGGCTGTCGTTGTCAGGACAAAAAAGGAAATACGCCGCGCTGACGGATCATACATCAGGTTTGATGACAATGCGGTGGTTCTTCTGAGCAACCTGAACGAGGTGAGGGGTACCCGCATCTTCGGCCCGGTAGCAAGGGAACTGCGCGACAAGTATATGAAAATCGTCTCTCTTGCACCTGAAGTACTTTAATTTTTAAACAAAGAGCAATGCAGAAGAAGCTACATATCAAAAAAGGCGATACGGTTGTTGTGATAACCGGTGAGTCGAAAGGACAGAAAGGCCGCGTCCTCGCTGTTGACAGGGATAAGAACCGGGCAATAGTCGAAGGCGTTAACACTGTTTCGAAGCACACAAAACCGAATGCCAAGTCGCCGCAGGGCGGTATCCTCAAGAAGGAAGCCCCGATAAACATTTCGAACCTTATGCTTGTTGATCCGGCTTCAGGTAAACCTACCCGGATCGGAAGAAGGCTTAATGAAAAAAATAAACTAGTGCGTTATTCAAAAAAATCAGGAGAGGAGATCAAGTAATGTATACACCTGTATTGAAAACCAAATATAAGGAAGAGATAGTCCCCGCCTTAATGAAGGAATTCAGCTACTCAACCGTTATGCAGGTCCCGAGGCTGGATAAAATAGTTATTAATCAGGGAGTCGGACAGGCTATAGCAGACAAGAAACTGATTGAGGCCAGTGTTAAGGAGTTAACCGACATTGCCGGACAGAAAGCTGTCCAGACATTTTCCTCAAAAGACATATCGAACTTCAAGCTCAGGAAGAACATGCCTATCGGCGTGATGGTAACCCTTCGCAAGGACAGGATGTATGAGTTTCTTGAGAGGCTTATTTCTGTTGCATTGCCGAGGATCCGCGACTTCAAGGGGATCAGCGCAAAGCTCGACGGGAGAGGCAATTACACTCTGGGGGTCACCGAACAGATTATTTTCCCCGAGATTGACCTTGACAAGGTTACCAAGATCATGGGTTTGCAGATGACTTTTGTCACAACGGCAAACAGCGATGAGGAAGCCCTGTCGCTTCTGAAGCATTTCGGATTACCTTTCAAAAACACTAAAAACTGATTATATGGCTAAAGAATCAATGGTAGCCCGCGAAGTAAAACGCGTAAGACTGGCTGAAAAATACGCTTCAAGAAGAGCAAAACTGAAAGCTGAAGGCGATTATGTAGGACTGAGCCGTCTGCCCAGGAATTCTAATCCCAACAGGCAGCGCAACAGGTGCAAGATTACAGGCCGTGCAAGAGGATATATGAGGCAGTTCGGGATAAGCAGGATAACATTCAGGGAGATGGCATCCTATGGTCTTATTCCGGGAATAAAAAAAGCCAGCTGGTAGAACAGAGAATGAATATTAACTATAAGAAAGAATAGAAGATGACTGATCCCATTGCAGATTTACTGACCAGAATCAGGAATGCCATTATGGCTGGTCATAAGGTTGTTGAAGCTCCGGCATCAAATCTTAAGAAGGAGATTGCCAGGATTCTTTTCGAGAAAGGCTATATCCTGAGCTATAAGGTGGTAGAGGGCGATAACCCGCAGGGTATTCTTAAGATAGCACTTAAGTACAATCCGAGAAGCAAGCAACCCGCCATTAAGAAGATTGAAAGGGCCAGTCGTCCCGGCCTGAGAAAATATACCGGAGCTGACGATTTGCCAAGGGTTCTTAACGGTCTGGGGATTGCTATTATATCGACCTCCAGGGGTCTGATGACCGATAAGGAGGCAAGGAATGAGAAAGTTGGTGGAGAAGTATTGTGTTACGTATACTAAATAGGAGGATAGTTTAATGTCACGAATAGGAAAATTACCTGTAAGCCTGCCCAAAGGAGTCAGCATTGATGTTGACGACTCCAATGTGATCAGTGTGAAAGGACCTCTTGGAGAGCTGAAGCAGGGCATTGACAAGGATAT
>JAVEXG010000245.1:0-2961 GCA_034004115.1 Bacteroidales bacterium
ATATTTATTAAAAATAAGCAGAGCTGATGCTGACGAAAAACAGATTGATTTCCAGATCGACCTGATGCACCATCTATATCATCAAAACCTGCCTTTTGAAATTCCGCAACCCGTGGCTTCAAAAAGTAAACACTTTCGCGAAACATTTACCGACCACCAGGGGCATGTGTGCCATGTACGGTTGCAAAGCTGGGTGGCGGGTCGGATGCTGGGCGACGTCAATCCGTGCTCAGTGGATTTGCTGCGCCAGTGGGGCGAAACCTGTGGCAGGCTCTGCAACGTGCTGAAAGATTATGATCATCCGGCAGCGCATCGCCAATACAAATGGAATCCTGCGGAGATGCCGGCATCCAAAGAATATTTACAATACATCACCGACAAGGAAGCTAAGGAAGCAGCTTTTTATTTTGTTGATTTATTTGAAAAAACAACCGCTCCCCTCCTACCAAAACTCCGACAGAGCGTTAATTACAACGATGCCCACGAGCATAACCTGCTGGTAAACGCCGATTATAAAAATCCCAGGATTACAGGATTAATCGATTTTGGTGATGCCATTTATACCCAAACCATCAGCGAGTTGGCCATAGCCTGTGCGTATGCCTGCATGGATAAACCCGATCCGCTGGAAGCTGCCGGGGCGGTTATTCGCGGGTTCCACAGCATTTTTCCATTAGAAGAACAGGAGGTGGCTGTTCTGTTTTCGCTTATCACTGCACGGCTGGTGATAACCATTGCCACGGCGGCGCACAACAAATACATGGAGCCCAGGAATGTTTATCTGCAAATCAGTGACCGGTCTGCCATAGCTTTGCTGAAAAAGCTGCGAACTATTCCGCCGGCGCTGGCGCATTATACGTTCAGGGCAGCGTGTGGCTGGGAGACTTGCCCGCAGGCTATCGCTTTCGATCAATGGGCAAACGCACATCAATCTGAGTTTGCTCCGGTCATTCGTTTCGACAACAAAATCGTAAAGCCGGTCGATCTGAGCATCGGCAGTCTGGAATTGGGTAATAATGCTAATTTTAAAGATGAAGCAACTTTTGAACGCACGATGCGCCGGCTTCTCGAAGACAAAGCTGCCGATATCGGCACGGGCGGCTACGGCGAAGTGCGTCCTTTCTATACCACCGACGCCTACCAGACCCGCGGCAACGAAGGCATGCAGTGGCGCACCATACATCTGGGCCTCGATATCTGGACGCCAGCCGAAACGCCCGTTTATGCGCCTACCGACGCCACCGTTCATAGTTTTGCCAACAATCAGGCTTATCGCGATTATGGCGCCACCATCATTCTGGAACATCAGACGGATCAGGATCAGAAATTTTATACTCTATACGGTCATCTTAGCAAAAACTCTCTTTCAGGGCTTTCCACAGGAATGGCCATCAGCAAAGGGCAACAAATAGCTACAGTAGGAAATCACAACGAAAACGGAGGCTGGCCGCCCCATCTGCACTTTCAGGTAATGCTCGACATGCTGGGCAAGCAGGGCGACTTTCCCGGCGTGGCGTATGCCCACGAAAAAGAAACATGGCTGAGCCTTTGTCCCGATCCGCAATTGCTGATTCCCGTAAAACTTCCGGCAGGCAGTAATTGCGACAAGCTATCTCAAAAGGAAATTATAAAAAAAAGGCAGCAGCACCTGGGCAAAAGCCTGAGCGTTTCGTACAAGGAGCCGCTGCACATCCGGCGTGGATACATGCAATATCTCTACGACGCCACCGCTCGCCGCTATTTGGATTCCGTAAACAATGTGGCGCATGTTGGTCATGAACATCCCACTGTGGTGGCGGCCGCCTGCCGGCAAAATGCTGTGCTCAACACCAACACACGCTACCTGCATGACAACATTGTGAAATTGGCCGGGGAGCTTCTGGAAACTTTTCCCGAGCCCTTTTCGGTGGTTTATTTTGTCAACTCAGGCAGTGAAGCCAATGAGCTGGCGCTGCGGATGGTAAAAACTTTGACACAACAAAAAGACATTATCGCCATCGAGACGGGCTATCATGGCAATACCGGCGTCTGCATCGATGTAAGCAGTTATAAGTTTGATGGCAAAGGCGGCAAGGGCGCTCCCGAATACACCCACATTTTGCCGATGCCCGATGTTTACCGTGGCGTCATCCGCGAAAGCGCAACAGCAGGCCGAGATTATGCAAATTACATTCATCAGTTATTGGAGCAAATCCATAATAAAGAACGCAATGTGGCCGGGTTTATCGGCGAGAGCATCCTGAGCTGTGGCGGACAAATTGTGCTGCCGCGAGGTTATCTGGCTGAGGTATATGCTGCGGTGCGCAGCAGTGGCGGACTTTGTATTGCCGACGAAGTGCAAACGGGATTTGGAAGAGTTGGTGAGAGTTTCTGGGCTTTTGAGCAGCAGCACGTGGTTCCCGATATTGTGACGGTGGGCAAGCCTTTCGGCAATGGTCATCCGCTGGCAGCAGTGATTACCACACAGGCTATTGCTGACGCTTTCGCCAATGGCATGGAATACTTCAACACATTTGGTGGAAACCCCGTTTCGTGCGCGATAGGCAGTGCCGTGCTCAAAGTTATTAAAGAAGAAAACCTGCAACAAAATGCCCGCTCCACTGGCAACTATCTTATCGAAAACTTCAAAACATTGCAACAACAGTTCCCCATCATTGGTGATGTGCGAGGCACGGGATTATTTTTGGGTTTTGAACTCATCGAAGATCCTAAAACGCTAAAATCGGCCACTGACCAGGCTACTTATCTGGCCAACCGGATGCGGCAGCGCGGAATACTGATGAGCGTGGATGGCCCGGATAATAATGTATTGAAAATAAAACCACCGCTTTGCTTTTCGCAAACAGATGCCGACTTTCTGCTCGAAAATTTGGCGCATGTTCTGCGGGAGGATTTTATGCGGGCGTAAAAAGCCATAACCACCAAAACCGAAATATCTATTTGCTTTAAAATTTTAGGAAT
>JAVEXG010000098.1:0-13613 GCA_034004115.1 Bacteroidales bacterium
GATTGTCGAGAGGTACAAACTCCCATACTTTTTCAGGAGTGATCTTCCCTTCCGATACATTGAGTTTGAACATCATACTTCCTTTTCCATAGCCGCTCGAAATAAATACATTCTCATTGCTCACCACCGCATCCGGTATGTTGCAGGCATGCTGGTTGATGAAATCCACCGTCCATAAAAGTTTTCCCGTTGAAGCATCCACCCCGTAATAAGCCACGGAACTGGCCCCGATCACCTGGCGGTATCCTCCGAATTCGTGAACCACAGGCGATGAATATCCTTCAACACCCGGTATATCTGTATTTGCCCAGACAAGACTGCCATCTTTTTTATTGAGGCAAACCTTGTAGCCTTTCTTCCCGGCCGGACGAACATACAAACGGTCGCCGTCGATATAAACCGATTCGGAATAACCATATTCAGTTGCGGGTGCATCATATTCCTGCGGCAGTTCCTTCACCCAAAGTTCCTTTCCTGTAGCAGCTTCCATGGCCGACAACCTTCCCATCTCACCCAGGTAATATACAACTCCGTTATCGAAAGTGGGCGTACTGCGGGCTCCGGTATATGAACTTGCATACGACGCCGTGGTCGACCAGGCACCACCGGCAGGGGTCTTCCATACCTGTTTGCCCGTAAGATCAAATGCAAAAACATATGACTGATTGTTAACAGTTCCTGCCGTGAAAATCATTCCGTCTGCAATCGAAACGGAACTGTAACCCTCACCCAGTCCGCTTACAGTAAACAACAATTCAGGTCCTTCCGCCGGCCATTCTTTAAGAAGACCTGTCTCGGGCGACTTGTTGGTGCGGTCAGGCCCATGGAATGCCGGCCACTCATTCTGCGGCAGTTCCTGTTCTGCACATCCGCTGATAATTGAAGCAGCAAACAAAATGCCCGCGGTAAGGACAGATGAACGGGCTCCTGCCCGTCTGAAAAAATTGGTTAATGATTTGAATTTCTTAGTCATATTATTTTAAAATTTATTAACCCTTGAGGGCCGGGTTGGGGATGATGCACAGGAATTCAAAATCCTCGCCGAACGGATTCCTGAACTGATGCATTACATCGGGACTCACGAAGACACTTTGACCCTTTGAAACCTCAAATTCGTTCCCGTTCTCGTCGACTGCAATCCCCCTGTTGGCCTCGATTTTCACAACATGCTCGTAATTATGCTTATGATAAGGAGTGTTTCCTCCCGGGGCAATTGTGAAATGCCTCATAATGATATTGTCTGATCCGTCAGCCGGACCAATCAGTATTTTCATCCTGACATCCTTTGCTCCTTCCATGGTAACCGCTGCGGCGGCTATCTCATTGTTGTTGTTAATCTTCATGGCGTTTGGCTTTTATTGATGCAAAGTTAAAAAAAGATGCTTACCTCCGGATGACGGTAAGAATTAACCAGAGCGATAAAAAAACCGGAGAAGAGGGTTGTTCTTCTCCGGCAAAAAGCGGTTAAAAATTTATTCTTCTTACAGGTGATAAGGCCTTCTGTATTCGTAATTCATAAGCCTGTGGCTGCATGCTTCCTTGTCGTCGATGAAGGTATAGGTTGCCGGATCCCACTTAACAGGTCTTTTAAGTTCATTGGCGATATTGCCGACGCAGCAGGTGATTGCTGTACTGCATCCGACTTCGATTGAAGCGATCGGTTTCTTACGCGAACGCACTGCATCGATGAAGTCCTGCATGTGAGGCGAGCTGATCTCGAACTGAAGTCCTTCGCGTGTTGGTGCGGGACGGGCCTGCTGGGCAGGGCGTGCCTGGCGTGCCTGTCCTTCAGGACGCGGAGCTCTTGGCTGAGGACGGGTTCCTGCAATCTCGGCCGGTATAAGCGAAGGATCGGAGCAGCCTATATAACCTCTTGCAACCTCAATCCATCCCTTGGTACCAATGAATTTGATGCCCTGGGCGCCTGGATTATCCTCAAGATACGGCTGTTCGGTCATTACAACTCCGGTCTTGTATTTGAAGGTCATGTATTCCGTACCGTTGTATCCTTTCGGAATAACTTCGCAGGGTGCCGAGCCGTCCATTCCGATAGCTGCCTGGGCGATGTCGAACATATGTGCTCCCCAGTCGGCGGTGTAACCGTTCCCCATCTCGAGATACCAGCGCCATGCGCCCCAGAGTGTCTCGTTCTGAACCGGATCAAGAGTGATCTGCGGTGCAAGGTCGGAGTGATAGTGAATCTTGTCGTCATTCAGCGGACCGAGCCAGAGGTTCCAGTTCAGGTTGCCGGGTATGGGCATCGAAGGAAGATCGAATGGCTTAGGCGGATCACCAACCTTTGCATAGATCTTTTCAATATGGCCGATGGCGCCTTTCTGAACCAGCTCAATAGCCTTCTGGAACTCCTTGCTTGAACGCTGCTGGCTGCCAACCTGAACAACCCTCTTGTTGTCGTTGGCAACCCTTGTCATAACAAGAGCTTCCTGAATTGTGTAGGAAAGGGGCTTCTGAACATATACATCCTTGCCGGCCTGGCAGGCATGAATAGTCATCAGGGCATGCCAGTGATCGGGAGATACAACCTCAACCACGTCAATGTCCTTGCGCTCAAGGAGCCTTTCATACTGTTCGTAGGTGTCGCACCTGGGAGCAAGGCCTTTTGATTTCTGCCATTCCTCAACAGTCCTCTTGTATCTCTGCTGCTTGATTGTGTCAACATCGCAGCAGGCAACAACCTGAAGCCCTTCAGCGCCTGCAAATCCTCGGAAATCAGATAGTGCCTGACGGCCAAGCCCGATGGTACCCATAAGTACCCGGTCGCTCGGGGCTACCCTTACTCCGTTAATAACATAACTGGGCAGAATCGTCAGGCCTGTAAGGCCCAGTGCTGATAATCCGAGGAAATCGCGGCGGTTCAAACCTTTGTTTGTAGTCTTCTTCATTACAATTTATGATTATGGGTTAGATTCTTAAAAACCAGGCTAAAAATAACTATTTGTTCGTCTTAAAAAACCTCCGGCTGCTCATTTTTTATAATGCATGCTGTGAAACATATTTTGGCAGGGTGAAAAACATTGGGCCATTTTTTGTGTTTTGACTATATTAGCGAAAAGTCAAAATAATGATGGCAGGACATTTATACTGGCTGGCAATCGCATCACAGCTGATCACCGGCTGCCCCTCAGAAGTTGTTAATCCTATGGGCGTTATTGGTAGCACAGGCTACAACCTTACTGCGCCCGATAAGGTTTATAACCTGCCTCCGTCGCTTCATGAGATATCCGGAATAACAACAGTGGACGCTTCTTCATTGGCTTGCATTCAGGATGAACACGGCCTGGTTTTCATATACGACCTGAACAGGAACAGCATAACCTTACAGATTCCCTTTGGCTCCGACGGTGATTATGAGGGGATAGCCAGGGTGAATAAAGCTCTTTACGTCCTCAGAAGCGATGAGGTTCTGACCGAAATCGTTGATTTCACCTCAGCCAAATCCCCGATAAATGTTTACGAAACCGGCATCCCGGGCAAAGATGCCGAAGGCCTCTGTTACGATCCGAAAAACAACAGGCTGCTTATAGCCCCGAAAGAGATATCGTCAGATAAGCCTTCAGCTCAGACTTCAAGGCATATTTACGGTTTCAACATTGCTTCAAAAACCCTCATAAAAGGAACGGTTATGGACTTTGACATAAAAAAGATCGAGGAATTTGCAGTCAGAAATAACATAAAAGTGGCCATGAAAGGTAAAAAAGGAGAGGTAAAAGTACCGGACATCAACATGAAAATCTCGGCAATCGGTATTCACCCGGTTACTTATAAGCTTTATGCCATATCCGGTCCCGAAAGACTCCTTTTTGTCTTCAATATGAACGGAACCATCGAATCAATGGAGAGGCTCGACAAGGATCTCTTCGCCCAGCCCGAAGGCATAACCTTCATGGAGAACGGCGACATGCTCATCTCAAACGAGGGGGCAAAGGGAATCCCGACAATAGTCAGGTTCAACTACCGGCGATAATCTCAAATAATTTTTAAAAATCAGCTGATTTTTTTGGGGAGATTTTACCTTGGTATCACCGATTGTTTATCTTTAGTGCAACCAAAACCAAACCTGAACTATGAAAAAATTTTTACTTGTTGCTTTTGCAGCTCTGCTTATAATTGCAGGTTCATGCGAAAGAGAAAGGGAACCATCTCTTCCGCAGGATGACGATTCGCTGGTTTCCTTTTCTGATGGTGATATCATTCCCGGCCAGTATGTGGTACTCCTGAAAGATGGAACAACATCCATCAAATCAGCAAAATTGGGTTATGCTGACGCTCAGGTTGCCATGCTGGGCGAAATTCCGAAAATCCTGCAGGTTTCCGGAATTGTTGCCAGAAAACCAATCCAGGTTTACACTGCATCTCAGGAGGGCTTTGCCCTGAAGCTGTCTGCAGATGAAGCTGCTGCTCTTGAGAAAAATCCCGGCGTACTTGGTGTATGGCCCGACAGGATGGTTGTCCTGGCAAAACCTGTAAAACCTCCTGTTACACCGACTGGTCAGACAACACCTCCCGGCATAACCAGGGTTGGTGGAGGTGCAAATTATACAAGTGGGAAAAAAGCATGGATAATTGATACCGGCATCGACCTCAACCATCCCGACCTTAATGTTGATGATGCCTCAGGAAAAACCTTTGTAGCGAGGACAACTTCACCCGAAGATGATAATGGCCATGGAACACATTGCGCGGGCATTGTTGCGGCAATTAACAATGATATTGGTGTAGTAGGAGTTGCAGCCGGTGCTGCGGTGGTTCCCATTAAGGTACTCGACAAGAGGGGATCAGGAGCCTATTCAGTAATTATTGCAGGCATTGATTATGTTGTGGCTAATGCTACAGCCGGGGATGCAGTAAACATGAGCCTTGGAGGAAGTATTTATGACCCTATCGACCTTGCAGTTATTGCCATGGGGAAAAAAGGCCTTTTTGTAGCACTTGCCGCAGGCAATGAAAGCGATGACGCGGAAAATCATTCCCCTGCCCGTGCTGAGGGGGTTAATATTTATACTATTTCAGCCTGTGATAGTGAGGATAAATGGGCTTACTTTTCCAATTATGGATCTCATGTTGATTATTGTGCCCCCGGTGTCAGCATTTTTTCGACATACAAGGGTGATTCCTATACAACCATGAGCGGAACTTCAATGGCTGCACCTCATGCATGCGGGGTACTTCTTGTTACGGGAGGAAATCCCAAATCCAGTGGATATGTTATAAGTGACCCCGATGGCAATCCGGATCCCATAATCCATAATTAATCCTGCCCCATAATATTAAAAGCCCTGAC
The DNA here is from genome assembly GCA_034004115.1 of Bacteroidales bacterium. Classification (GTDB taxonomy): domain Bacteria; phylum Bacteroidota; class Bacteroidia; order Bacteroidales; family VadinHA17; genus LD21. The sequence continues at coordinate 5,303 of JAVEXG010000098.1, forward strand.
TGCATGATCGCAGCAGGGCTTTTTGTTTTATAACTCCTTTCCCCTGCTTGTAAGATGCCAGAAGCCGCATACATTGCACCTGTAAGCCTTTAGATTCCTCGTAACCCGGGTTTCTTCAATGTGACTTATCATCATCTGCGCATCTTCGGGGGTATAATAAACCTCCTTTTTGCACGGATAGTCAATGGGATCGATCCTTGCCTTTTTCAGGGGCCTGTACTTCATTTCCGGGAACGCTGGATTAGTTGCCGGCAAAGTTACTTCATTTTTTGCCTTATCCTTTCAAGGGCCAGCTCAAGAATCCTGTTGTGATCAAATGCAAGTTCAGGAATTTCGCTGATGTTGAACCATTCTGCCTTTTCGGCATCATCGCCTGCTTCAGGCCGGCAGTTGTCCTTACTGACGAGAGCCACAAAGGCCACAGTAACAACCCGTCCCCTGGGATCGCGATCCACAGCGCTGAAGGTATGCAGCTGTTCAATGGCTGCATCCTTCAACCCTGTTTCTTCATACAGTTCTCTCGATGCGGCTTCCTCAACCGTCTCATCCATATTGACGAATCCTCCCGGGCAAGCCCATTTACCCCGGAATGGCTCCCTGCCCCTCCTGACAAGCAGTACATGCAGGTCATCCCCTTCTACGGCGAAGATCACGCAGTCGGCTGACAGCGCCGGCCTCGGATAATCATAGCAATACTTCCCGGTCTGCATGTTTCAACAGCTTATCATTTAATAACTTCCCCCAAATGAGGATCAGACTGTCCTATACCACGTCAGGCATGTTGTAAGGCTTTCTACCACCACCCGGACGCGACAGATAGGAATTGGCCTCAGTGTCGTTGCCGAAATTCTCAGCCTTGCCGTCGAATACCAGCTTGCGACCGGTACGGTATGCGATGTTCCCAAGATGCATCATGGCAGTCGAAATATGACCCTCCTCTATATCTGCAATCAGATCACTGCTTTTACGGCTCTTCACACAATCGACAAAATTCTGGAAATGATAGTCGATGCCTGCCTTAAGTATCTCGTCCCACCTCGGATCGGGTTCTACATCCTCGCTGGTGAGAGTGATTGTAGGCTTATTGGACCTGTCCTGCTGCATACCCGTGCTGAATGCTGCTGTGCCCGTCTGGCCTCCGGCTGTTGCCGGACCGTTGTTGCTCTGGAATATCAGAACCTGATTGTTGCCGGAAGTATAGGCATAGCCCCTGGTTCCAAGCCACAGGTATCCCCACGGATCGTTAGGTGTGGGAAGACTCCTTATTTCAAGCTCAAGAACAGCGCCGTTGTCATACTCGAAAGTGGCAACCTCGAGGTTCGGTACATCCTGGTCGGAATCATCCTTATATGCGTAAAAACCTCCGGAACAGGCAATTTTTGACGGATGCGTGGTCAGGTTCATAGCCTGCCTGATTATATCCATTGCATGTGTACCGTTATTTCCGAATTCACTCGTACTTGTATCCCAGTACCAGTGCCAGTTGTAAATGAAATGGTTTTCATTGAAAGGGATCAGCGGCGCCGGGCCCCTGTAAAGGTCCCAGTTGACTCCTGCCGGAACCGGTCCGTCAGGCTTTCTGCCTATGCTCGGACGTGAACGGTAAACGGTTCCGCGTCCCATGTAGATATCGCCTATCACGCCTCCGCGCAATACCTCAATTGCCTTCCGGTTAAGCCTGAAGGCCCTCCTCTGGGTTCCGGCCTGGACAATCTTGTTGTACTTGCGGGCAGCCTGCACCATCTTCCGGCCTTCGTCAATTGTGTATGAGATTGGCTTTTCGACATATACATCCTTCCCTGCCTGGCAGGCATTTACTGCCATAAGCGCATGCCAGTAATCGGGAGTGGCGATTGATATAACATCCAGATCCTTGTTTTCGAGCATCTTGCGGTAATCGGCATAAGTTACGGGCTTTTCGCCCCCTAGCTTCTCGATATCCTGAATGGCTTTCGGAAGAAGATAATCTACACAGTCGCATATTGCTGCAACCCTTGTCTCCTTGATCTTTGTAAAACTGGCAGTGTGACCTGAGCCCCCGTAGAAGCCTCCCCTGTCGTTAATGCCGATTACTCCCACATTGATCCTGTCGCTGGGCTTTACCTGGGCATACCCCTTGATGTATGCCGGAGCCATTGCTATTCCGGCTGAGGCCAGTACTGTTTTCTTGATAAATGTTCTTCTTTTTTCGGTCTTCATAATTTGAGTGATTATTGGGTTTGGGTTGATTGAAGTCAGTAGTCAGCTGATTTTCACTTGAACAGAAGCGGTGCAAAGTTATTCAGATAGATCCTCCAGTTTGTCCAGGTGTGTCCTCCGGAATTGACAAAAAAGGTATGCTTCATCCCAAGGCGCGTAAGAGTGGCGTCGAGCGACCTGGCCGACTCGATAAGGAAATCGGAATCGCCGCATGCTATCCAGTAGAGCTTGTAACCTGCTTTTTTCACTCCCCTGAACTCAGCGTCGTACCTTGCCTTATTCTCATCATTAACGCGGATGCCCATGCTGAGAGGGCAGATATACTGGAAAAATCCGGGGTAGAGGTTGGTGCAGGAAATGGTGTGACCGCCGCCCATGGACAGACCGGCTATTGCCCTTGATGAGGGTTTGGCAATCACCTTGTAGTTCTTTTCAATATAAGGCACGATATCCTTTACAATGCTGTTCACATAGGCATTTGCCACACCCGGATTTGCGCGGTCGAAAGGTTTCTCGGGAATGAGCTGGGTGCGGGCTGCCTGCTGTCCGGGATTACCGTTCGGCATCACCACCAGCATTGGCTTCGCAAGCTTCTTCTCAATCAGGTTGTCCATGATCTGGCAGGTGCGGCCCATGGTGCTCCATGCATCCTCATCGCCGCCTGCTCCGTGAAGCAGATAAAGCACAGGGTATTTTGTCTTGCTTGTCTCATAACCATACGGGGTATAGACAAACATCCGGCGGTTCATTTCAAGTGTCGGGGAATCATACCATACCTGCGAGAGGTTACCGCGGTTCTTTGTTTCAAAATAATTGGCGGTCACATCGCCCGGTACCAGCAGAACGCTCAGGTAACGTGTTCCGTCCCTCTGCATTAATACATTGTTCGGATCGGTGGTCGACAAACCATCGACGATGAAACTATAAGTGTATAGTTCGGGCGTCGGGGTCGGAATTGTGACGGACCATAGTCCGGCCTCGTCCTTTTTCATGTCAACAGCAGAACCAGGACCAGCCGTCCATGATCCTGAAAGCTTAACTGCATCAGCATAGGGGGCCGATACCCTGAAGGTGATCTCGCTGCCTTTTATCTCAGGGGAAATTACAGGCTGGCGTCCTGCAAAATTTGCCAGCTCCTGGGCGAAAAGACCAGTGAAGGCCAGAAGGCATATTGTTATTAGTGTCAATCTCTTCATAATATTTCTTTTTTAGATATTCTCAATGGTTACTTGTCAGTCAAACAGATCCTATTTGAACAGGAGAGGTCCGAAGGTATTCAGGTAGATTCTCCAGTTCGACCAGGTATGGCCTCCTCCCGATACAAAGAAGGTGTGTTCCATCCCGTTGCGGGTGAGAGCCTGATCGAGCAGTTTTGCACCTTCAAAGGTGAAATCCTCATCTCCGCAGCCGATCCAGTAAAGCTTGTAACCTGCCTTTTTTATGCCCTGCAGTTTCGCGTCGATGTCGGGCTGATCGGCCCTGATTCCCATGCTGAGCGGGAGAATGTATCCGAACATGCCGGGATATTCATTTGTGACGCTCATCGTGTGACCTCCTCCCATCGACAGTCCGGAAACTGCCCTGCTATCAGGACTGGCAATTACGCGATAGTTGCTTTCAACATAGGGAATTATATCCTTCACCAGACTGTTTATATAGAGGTTGGCAAATTTCGGATCCCTGCGGTCGTAAGTCTCCTCGGGAAGCAGCAGGGTTCTGGCAGCCTCCTGGGTGGGATTACCGTTGGGCATAACGCAGATCATGGGAACAGCCAGCTTCTTTTCGATAAGGTTGTCGAGGATCTGGCATGCACGGCCCATTGTAACCCATGCATCCTCATCGCCGCCTCCGCCGTGAAGCAGATAAAGCACCGGATACTTTTCCGTGCCTGAATTGTAGCCGTAAGGAGTGTAAACATACATCCTGCGGGCTTTGCCGATTGTCGGGGAATCATACCAGACCTTGTGAAGGTTACCGCGCTTTCCGGCCTCAAAGTAGTTTGCAGTCAGATCACCGGGAACCAGCAGAACACTGAGGTAACGGGTGCCGTCCCTCTGAAGCAGGACATTATTGACGTCGTTCACTGTAAAGCCGTCAACTATGAAGTTGTAGGTGTACAGCTCGGGCTGGGGTTTCGGAATTGTCACCGACCACACACCGGCCGTGTCCTGAAGCATGTTAACGGACGAATCAAAGCTTCGCATCCACGAGCCGTAGATCCTTACAAGCTTTGCCTGGGGAGCCGCCATCCTGAAAGTGACAGTCTTCTCGCCTATCTCGGGAGAAACGACCGGAGCACGCCTGAAATTCGCCAGTTCCTGTGAAAAGGTTACAGCAAATACCGACATGCAGATAATTGTGACAAACAGTTTCTTCTTCATTCTTACTGAGGTTTATTTGGTACTGAAATCAAGGTTATGCCTTTGGCTCTAAAGTAATTATTATTAAAGTAATAAATCCTGCTTTAACATAATTTATGATTCCGGTTGCTGGTCCTTTCCATCACCTTCTTGAAGGGCGCAAGAAGAGTGTTCCACGGGAACTCCGAAAGAACCATCAGAACCAGGATGGAGGGGGAAAAATATGACACTGCCAGGACGATCGCCAGACCGTTGTTCATGTAAGCCGAACCTATCGCGACAGCTATCCTGCTTTCGCGGTTCTGGCGCGGACACGACATATAACCGATTATATGAAGGAGAATAAATACAAGGTAAAGAGCCGCAAGCTTCCACACAACACCTGCCGGATTCCCTAAAATAACCTCCCTCTGGGATGAGATTGTGATATACACAAATGAAAACAGGATAAGCACGTTGAATGATGTGAAGAATTTCTGCGACCTTTCAATTGTTCGCGGCAGGAATCTTTTTATGATCTGGGAAACAATCATCGGAACAAATACAAGGATTGCAATATCCTTCAGTATCAACAGCTTGTTTATGCTAAGGGAATTGATGTCGAGGATCCAGAAAAGCAGGGGAACGGTGAAGGGCGCTGCAAGCTGAGTCACTATCGCCAGACTCATCGAAAGGGGGATATTGCCCTTTGCTATATCGGTCAGTACCGGCGTTGAAACACCTGCCGGCATCGCAGTGAGCAGCAGCATGGCAATGGCAAACTCCCTGTCAAAAATTGCGGTAATGAAATAGAAAACAACCGGGATCGCCAGCATATATACAAAAGTGATCCATGATATCAGACGAAAATTCTTCAGGCTCTCAATGATCTCGAGGGCATCAATCTTCATGAAGGCTGTGAAAAGCATCATGCCCAGCAGCAGCTTCGGAACGACCGGAGGAGCATCGATCTCAACCGGAGGCCATAATCCAAGCACGATCCCTGCCAGAAGCACGATCCAGAAATGCGTTTCGATAAGCCTTATGATTCTCATCCTTGGTAAACTTTACCGCGTGCAGTGTTAACCTGCCGGCAAAGATCAGTAATTTTGCCTTTGGGGATGCAATCCGGGAAGAATTTTTACCCGGCTTCTTATTCAGTCATAATTTCTGCCCGTTAACAAGTTTTCATTTCTGCAAAATCCAAACTACATTTGATACCACTAATTCTGATAACAAACAGATTTCATGAAGATCACAGTACTTGACGGATACACTACCAACCCCGGCGACCTGAGCTGGGACGAGATAGGCAGCCTTGGCGACCTTACGGTATACGACCGCACTCCCCGGGAACTTACGGCGGAACGGTCAGCAGGCTCGGAGATACTTCTTACAAACAAAACTGTTCTCGATAACAAATTGCTCCGTTCTCTCCCCGATCTGAGGTACGTGGGAGTGCTGGCGACCGGTTACAATGTAATCGACACTGATGAGGCACGCCGGCTGGGCATCACAGTGACCAATATCCCGGCCTACAGCACAAACTCGGTGGCCCAGCTCACATTCGCCCTGATTCTGGAGCTTTGCTTTCATGTCCGGCGCCACAGCGATTCGGTTATGGAGGGAAAATGGTCGGATTCGCCCGACTTCACATTCCGCGACTTTCCGCTTACCGAACTGGCAGGCAAGACTATGGGCATAATCGGATTCGGGACCATCGGCAGAAAAGTGTGCGAAATATCGATGGCTTTCGGGATGAAGGTGCTGGCATCATCGCGTTCGCGAAAGGATGCTCCGGAATGCAGCGGTTTTGAATGGGCCGAAACTGAAGAGCTGCTGTCGCGCTCGGATATTGTGAGCATTCACTGTCCGCTTACCCCTGAAACAGCCGGGATGATAAACATGAGCAGATTAAGGCTGATGAAGAAAAATGCCTTCCTCATAAACACATCCCGCGGACCAATAATCGTTGAAAAAGATCTTGCTGACGCCCTTAACGAAGAAATAATTGCCGGAGCCGGTCTCGATGTACTGGCCTCCGAGCCGCCAGCAGAAGACAACCCGCTTCTGAAAGCAAAAAACTGCATCATCACCCCGCATATTGCGTGGGCCACACTTGAATCGAGAAGAAGGCTGCTGGACCAGGCGGCGAAAAACGTTAAGGCATTCCTTGCGGGAAAGCCGGTGAACGTTGTGAGTAAAGAAAGGCGTAAAGGCGTAAAGGCGTAAAGGCGCAAAGGCGCAAAGGCGCAAAGGCAATCCTGGTAAGCAACCAGCAACCCTCTTTCTCTAAAAGCTTCAGAGGGCTGAGGAACGATAAACGATAAACGAGGAACCCCGAACCCGGAACCTGTTTTTTAGTCCTGTTCCTCCTTTTCCGGTTCCTTCTGAAACTCCAGAATATTCCCCGGCTGACATTTCAGAGCATCGCAGATGGCATCCAGCGTCGAAAGCCTTATCGATTTTGCCCTTCCGCTCTTCAGTATCGACAGGTTCGAAACCGTTACGCCAACAAGAGCCGAAAGCTCATTAAGCTTCATCTTGCGCTTCGCAAGCATTACATCGAGATTGATAATTATTGCCATAGCCTGAAGTTTGGATTACTATCAAATATACGAATTTTTATCGAATAACAATAACTGAGATATTGTTATTCAACAATTTTTTTACCCAAAACGATATGAATTTGATAAGCATCAGCTTATCCGGCAACGGTCCGGCCTTCCCTGTAATAATCCTCTTCCATTAACGTTTTATTATTGATGATCAGATAAAAGGGGAAAAATGGCAAAAAAGATGTTAAAAGGGGGAGTCTTCCTGATATTGCTGGTTTGCTTCAGCCTCATACAGGCTCCCGAACTGGCAGCCCAGACCGGGACCGCAACGGCAAAGCCAAAGACAGCGACCGCCACGCAACAGAAAACGACTACACCGCAACAGAAGAAGACCACTACACCTCAGAAAAAAACAGCTACACCTCAGAAGAAGCCCTCCCAGCCTGCAGCAAAACCTCAGGCAGTGAAAAAAGCCCCGGCAGAGGGAACCGTCAGGATTGGCTCCCAGACATGGGCTTCGGCTAACCTGAATGTGGCAACCTTCAGGAACGGCGATACAATTCCCGAAGCCAGGACCAATGAAGATTGGGTAGCGGCAGGACAATCGGGAAGTCCGGCATGGTGCTGGTACAACAACGATCCGAAGAACGGGCCTGTCTACGGGAAGCTTTATAACTGGTTCGCGGTGAACGATCCCCGCGGCCTTGCTCCGGCCGGCTGGTCAATACCCGCTGCTGCCGACTGGGCCCAGCTTGCTGTGTTCCTCGGAGGTCCGGATGCGGCAGGGACCAAAATGAAAAGCACCACCCGATGGACTGAAGGTTACAGCGGCTCAGACGAATCGGGCTTCAATGGACTGCCCGGAGGCTACCGTGTGGAGAACGGCATTTTCCTCAACCTTGGAAGCATAGGTACCTGGTGGAGCGCGACCGAAGGGAAATCAGGAACAGCAATCGACCACTATCTCGGACAACGCGGATCGCTCGGAAGAAGCAATAACAACCGTCAGCGCGGCGAATCGGTGAGGTGCATCAAAAAACAGGAATAGGTCTGTCTTTTCCGTTTAATCATTACATTTGCCGCGTTAAAAAGGCAGCGGTAACAGTCTGCCCTTAAATACACAGGCCATGGTAATAGGTATAGATATCGGAAGCACCACCACAAAGGTGGCGGCCATGAATGGCAGAACGGATATAATCAAGGTGAAGACCAGAG
>JAVEXG010000246.1:0-2942 GCA_034004115.1 Bacteroidales bacterium
CAACTGCACCTGCTCCCCTGTCGCCCAGGCCTATGATTCCAATCCTGACAAGAGGAACCGGAGGAGCAGAATAACCCGACATGTTGAAAGTCTGACTATGGTCCCTCTTTGCCGATTCAAGTATCCACGACATCTCTGAAGAAACCTCACCAACCGGCTTACAGCCAGTAAGAAAACTACCTGTGAGGGCACCGGCACCTGCCGTTGTGGCCGTCTTTAAAAAATCCCTGCGATTACTTTTCATGCCGGGCTAATTTTTTAGGTAAATTGGAAATAAGAAATTTCATGCAAATGTGTAAAAAAAAACGAATCATTATCAAAATCAGTCAACTTTTTGAAAAGATAAGCATTTTGACTCTGAAATGTTGAAGACAGGGAATCGTTGAATCAGTTTTGCTACCTTTGCATAGCTTAAACTTCCATGAGAATGATACTTAAAAATGTCGCGCTGAAACCCTACAATACTTTTGGACTTGATTATAAAGCCGCCTGGGTTGCCACAATAGCCAATGAGAATGAAGCAGTCAGCTTATGCAGGGACATTCATACCTTTCCCTCTCCCCTTCTTTTACTGGGAGAAGGAAGCAATATACTTTTTACCGGAGATTTCAGTGGCACTGTCATAAGAGTTAATATTGACGATATTACTGTTGAGGAAAAAGAAGGTGATGATGTTATCGTTTCGGCGGGGTCAGGGCTCAGGTGGGACACTTTTGTCGAATGGTGCGTCAACCATGGTTTTTACGGTCTGGAGAATCTTTCGCTCATCCCCGGAACGGTTGGTGCGGCTCCTGTTCAGAATATTGGCGCTTATGGTACTGAAGTTTCAGAGACTGTTACCAGTGTCAGGACCATTGATATCAAAACCGGTCAAATAAGGGAATTCAGTAGTGAGGAATGCAACTTCGGATACAGAACTTCAGTCTTCAAGACCAGCCTAAAAGGCAGATACCTTGTATTAAGGGTATCCTTCCGGCTATCCCGAAGCTTCAGTCCCAGAACAGGCTATGGTAATCTGGCGGAGGAACTGGAAGCCACAGGCAGATATGGTCCTGCCGACGTAAGAAAAGCTGTTATAGCGATAAGAAGAAGAAAACTGCCCGATCCCCTTGTCACAGGAAATGCAGGCAGTTTCTTTAAGAATCCGGTTATTGACAATATAAAAGCCTCTGAGATGCTCTCTAAGAACCCGGGCATGCCTTCATTCAGGGATCCTTCGGGAAACACCAAGCTGGCAGCCGGCTGGCTCATTGAACAATGCGGATGGAAGGGAAAGAGGATTGGCGACGCCGGGGTTCACGACAAGCAGGCTCTGGTGATAGTAAACTACGGAAATGCCACAGGAATGGAGCTTTTTGAATTGTCTGAAAAAATCAGAAATTCAGTATACGAACGATTTGGAATAGACCTTGAAAGGGAAGTTGAAGTTGTTTGAATCACCTGAAGATCTTCCTTCTGTTAAGCTCCCTCTGATATTCAGCCGCGTACCTGTTATGTTCCCTTAGCGTTCTGGAGAAATTGTGATAGCCTGAGAAGTCGGCTTTGGCAGCAAAAAAAATATAATCGTGCTTTTCAGCATTCAGAACGGCATCTATGCCATCAACCGACGGACAAGCAATTGGTCCCGGAGGAAGACCCCTGTATTTATAGGTGTTATAAGGCGAATCGATAAGAAGATGTTTCTTAAGAACCCTGGTTATTGTATAGTCGTTCATGGCAAACCTTACAGTGGGATCGGCTTGTAATGGAATCCCCGTTCTGAGCCGGTTAAGATACACCCCGGCAATCCTTGGTTTTTCCTCATTTCTGGCAGCTTCCGCATCAACTATTGACGCAAGTGTTGCCACTTCGGTCTGACTCAGGCCTATCATATCAGCTTTTTCTGTTCTGTCCTTGTTCCAGAAATTTCTGTACTCTCTTAACATCCTCGAATAAAATCCCTCAGCCCCGGTATTCCAGAAAAACTCATATGTATCAGGTATAAAAGCAGATATGATGGTTGCTTCTGTAAAGCCATCGGAGCTGTAGTTTGACGGATCCGAAAGGAAATCAGCTATCTCAGCTGAATCGGCTTCAAGCACTGCTCCAGCCTTGCCGGCAAGTTCAGCAACACTTCTTATATTGTTGAAAGTCAGTCTGACCGGATCCTGCCTTCCTGATCTCAGCCTGTTGATAAGTGTATTATAGCTGATCTTTTCCTCAATGACATACCTTCCGGCTTTGATCATACGCGGATAGTTCTTTTTCCTGGCAACCCATTCCAGGAGATCCATATTGACTATTTCAAGTTTCGAACCAAGGGTGTCGGCAACCTGTTCCCATGTTGCATTTTCGGGAATAAGGATCTCAACGCCATCCCCTTCAGATGGTGAAACCGAAGGTTCTGAAAACACCTTCCAGTAGATGATAAAGCCACTCGCAGCAACAAGCAATGCGAGTATTCCGGTAATCAGCAGGAGTTTACTTTTCACTGTGAGTCATTGTGCGTGTAAAAATAATCCAAAAAACATAGTCTGCAAAAGTCCTTATCACCTTTTGGTATTGCCTGGCACGCTCAGTAAGGACCAGGTAAGATATCCTGCAATGCAGAAAGGTCATGTCCCTTATTTAATTTTATTCTTAATTTTATCGCCTGAAATATTAATTAAATCTTATGAAAATGTCAACATCAATCCTGCTCCTGCTCATTGTTACCGGCATTGTAACCGGAGTGATGGCCGGCATGCTTGGAATAGGAGGCGCCGTTATCATGATACCCTCACTTGTCTTCCTCCTTGGGTTCAGCCAGCAAATGGCCCAGGGCACAAGTCTTGCCGTAATGCTTCCTCCCATTGGGATAATTGCAGCATATAACTACTACAAGGCAGGCCAGGTTAATCTTAAGTTTGCAATGATACTGGCCGTCACATTTATTGTCGGATCATATTTCGGATCGAAACTGG
>JAVEXG010000099.1:0-13578 GCA_034004115.1 Bacteroidales bacterium
GTGAAAACCAGGGAGCGGGCTTTATTAGTGAGATAATTCCCGTGTCTACTGTCTGATAAAAGGACGGAACCATGGTTAGCTGGCGCTATTCCTTAGGTTCCAGATGTGAAAGTCAATGTCTGCAATACAATCCTGATGATTTTCACTTTCAACCCTGTTCTCCTCCTTTACCAATAGCATGAGCTTGGAACAAATTTAGAAAAAAAAATATTATAATCAAAACAAAAAATAAATTTTTGTGTGTACTTACACAATATTATGATCAAGTGACATTTTTAATTGATGAACCTGAATAAGGTATTGATAAAATAATCCGTATATTTGATCATAACCTCCACTATTTCATTGGCATATTATGGTTTCTGAACCTGAGATATCAGTTTGCGACAACAACGGCGGATTCATAGCTAATTATGTTTCAGGATCCAGCGGGTTCTGGCATTTTCATCCGGAGTACGAAATTATGCTGAATATCAACACAAATGGTACAAGGATCGTGGGTGACAGCATTGAGTTGTTCGATTCCAACGATCTGGTTCTTATCGGGGGGAATACCCCTCACTGCTGGACTTACATCAAGGAATCCGGTAATAACGGCCAGGGGCGAGGAATAATGATTCATTTCAATCTGTCATCTATCGGAGAGGCACTGCTTGCCCAGCATGAGCTTCAGTCAGTAAGGAGACTTTTGATGGATTCTGAACGGGGAATTCACTTTTCAGTAAGGGATGCGTTACTGGCTGAATCCCACCTTGATAATATGGTAAACACAAGGGGAATTGAGAAGATGATAAGTTTCTTCAAGGTTCTGAGCATAATGTGTTCATCCGATAAGAAGAATCTTCTTTGCAGCGAAACCTACAAAACGGCCTTCGATGAAAGGAATAACAAAAAGCTGAACGATATATTTGCTTATGTGAGGGAAAATTTTCACCGCCAGATTACCCTCGAAGATGCATCCCGGGTAGTCGACATGACCCCCTTTGCATTCAGCAAGTATTTTAAGAAATATTCAGGGGAAGGATTTGTCGAATATCTGAATAAGGTCAGGATCGACAAAGCCCGATACCTGCTCCGCGAAACCGAGTTTCAGGTCCAGGAAATTGCCGGTCAGTGCGGATTTATGGGAATCTCCAATTTCAATAAGCAATTTCGCAGGGAAGAGGGATTGTCACCCCGCAATTACAGGGGAAGATTCAGAAAAACTCCGTAACCCTCTTTCGCTAAAGCTACAGAGGGCAAAGCCAGTAACCAGCAACCAGTAACCAGCAACTTCACTTAATTTAACCATTTTCCTATGGCAATGACAATGATAGAAAAGATCCTGGCTAATCATTCCGGACATTCGAATGTAAAGCCGGGCGACATCGTTGATATAGAACTTGACGCCAGAATAGCCCGCGATTTCGGCGGCGCGAATGTTGTAAAGAATATTCTTGATAACACCCTGGAAGTGGATGATCCGGGGAGAACCTGGTTCACCTTCGACTGCAACCCTACGGGATCGGACCAGAAATATGCTGTTAACCAGCATATCTGCCGCCAGTTTGCCAGAAAAAACGGCATAAAAGTATATGATATCGATGCTGGGATCGGTACTCACATCATAATCGACGATGGTATTGTATATCCGTCGGCCACCGCGGTATCAACCGACTCACATGCAAATATACTGGGAGCCATCGGAGCTTTCGGACAGGGGATGGGAGACATGGACATTGCGGCAGGCTGGAGCAAGGGAAGGGTCTGGTTCAAGGTGCCGGAATCAGTGAAAATCACCCTTGCAGGTGATGCCGGAAAGGAAATCAGTGCGAAGGATATGGTCCTTAATCTCCTTGCCCGCTTCGGAGCCAATTCCCTGCTTGGCTATGCCGTGGAAATATACGGCAAGGCTGCAGAGGGGATGACACTCGATCAGAGAATTACAATTTCTTCAATGGCAACAGAGATGGGGGCTATAATAATCCTTTTCCCACCCTCGCGGGAAATAATAGAATACAGCTCGTCAAGATCAAAGACCGAATTCACTCCCGTATTTGCAGATAAGGATGCTGTTTATGCTGAAGCTTATTCAATCGACGTTGAAGGATTCAAACCGATGGTTTCAAGGCCCGGAGCCCCACATGATGCTGTTCCGGCCGACGAAGTTTACGGACTGAAGATCGATTCGGGTTTCATAGGAAGCTGTACAAACGGCAGGATGGAGGACATGCATAAGGCGGCTGAAATCCTTAAATATCATAAAGTTGCACCGGGAGTTGTGCTGAAAATCGTGCCTTCCACCGATGCAATTTGGAGGAAGTGCCTTGAAACCGGGTTAATTGATATCTTTAAAAAAGCAGGAGCCCTGGTTTCTAATGCCGGTTGTGCAGGATGTGCTGCCGGACAGGTTGGTCAGAACGGACCTGGAGAGGTGACCGTAAGCACGGGAAACAGGAATTTTCCCGGAAAACAGGGAAAGGGAAGCGTATATCTGGCATCCCCTGAGATTGTGGCCGCTTCCGCAGTGGCAGGATTCATAACCACACCCAGGAGGATTCCAGACAAACCTGCCGAATTTCCGCCTCCTTCTGTTAAATCAGTGGTTCCGGATGCAGGTAAGCCACTGACTACCATTCACGAAAAGCCTGAAGCTCTTGAAGGCAGGGCCATCGTGGTCAGAAAGGATAATATCGACACCGATATGATTTTTCATAACCGCTACCTGTCGATAACCGATATTCGTGAAATGGGCCAGTACACATTTGATAACCTTCCAGGATTCGAGGATTTTGCGAAGAAGGCTCAGCCGGGAGATATCGTAATAACAGGGAAAAATTTCGGATCGGGAAGTTCACGCCAGCAGGCTGTGGACTGCTTCATATCCCTTGGTGTCAGCGCCATTGTTGCTGAATCGTTTGGTGCAATATATGAGAGGAATGCAATAAACGCAGCATTCCCGGTTGTAAGCTGCTCAGGTCTTGACAGTCTGGTAGTGTCCGACGGCGATCTTCTGAGGATAGACCTAAGGAAGGGTGAAATCACCAATATTACAACCGGTCAGGAAATTAAGTCCCTGCCATTTTCCAGGGTACAGTATGAGATATACAGAAAAGGAGGAATCTTTCAACTTTGACTATATGAAGACAATGACATTTGCAGAAAAAATCCTTGGTGCTCCGGCAGGAGCCATAGTTTTTGCGCATCCCGACATAATTCTTACTCACGATAACACAGCCAGTATATTCAAGACATTCCAGAAGATGGGTGGAGTAAGGGTGGCTGATCCGAAGCAGATGCTTATCGTTCTCGATCACAATGCACCACCGGCCGATTCGAAGCTGGCAAATCAGTACCAGGAGATCAGGGATATAGCGGCCAGCCAGGGAATAAAGCGGTTTCACGATGCGGGCAGGGGAATATGTCATCAGATCATGTCGTACTATGCGCGTCCCGGAATGCTTATAGTCGGAAGCGACAGCCACACTTCAACCGCCGGTGCCTTCAATGCATTTGCAGCAGGTATCGACCGGACTGAATCTGCGGGTATCTGGAAGAAAGGGGAGACATGGTTTCGTGTACCCGAATCAATTAAAATAACCATCAGCGGAAGCCTCCGCCAGGGTGTTTACGCCAAGGATCTCGCGTTATGGATAATCGGAATGATAGGGGCTGACGGGGCTAATTACATGTCAGTGGAGTATCATGGGGAAGGGGTTAAGAGTCTTTCGGTATCTGACAGGATGACCCTTGCTAACCTTGCCAGCGAGATGGGAGCAAAGAATGCTGTATTCCCGGCTGATTCCGTACTTATGGAATTTCTGGGTCCGGATGCCGACAACATAAGCGGTATCTGGGCTGATGAGGGAGCTGATTATGCAAAGCTGATCGATCTGAACCTCGATGAAATTGTTCCGGTTGTATCGGCACCGCATAACGTGGATAATGTAAAGTCGGTGGCTGAAGTGGCCGGAACCCAGGTTTCTGAAGGTCTTATAGGCACATGTACGAACGGAAGGATAGAGGACCTCCGGATAGCGGCTGAATTTCTGAGGGGCAGAAAGATAAAGGAAGGTTTTCAGCTGAATGTGATACCGGCATCGGACAAGATATTTCTTCAGGCCATCAATGAAGGCATTGCATCGGTTCTTGTGGAATCGGGAGCCAGCATACTTCCCCCCTCATGCGGTCCGTGCCTTGGCACGGGACTTGGCATACCTGCGAGCGGACATACAGTAATATCCACTGCAAACAGGAACTTTGTCGGAAGGATGGGCAACAAGGAAGCATCCATCTATCTTGCTTCTCCTGCCACCGTGGCACTGTCGGCAATAACGGGTGTTATCACTGATCCCCGCAGCGACCCGGACGACAGGCGCTTTCCGTTCACATCAGAACAGAGCCGCACTTCAACTATTGACGGTAATGAAAACCGGAAGTCGGGGAATATCTGGAATTACTCGGATGTTGATAATCTAAACACCGATCAGATGTTTCCGGGCAAATACACCTACAGCACCCTGAGTTCCGATCCCGGATCGATAATACCTCATCTGTTCGAGGATTTTGACCCCTCTTTCAGGACAAATGCCAGGCAGGGCGACATTATAGTTGCCGGAGAGAATTTCGGTTGCGGCAGTTCGCGCGAGCATCCGTCGGTTGGGCTGGCACATCTTGGAATAAAGGCTGTAATAGTTAAGTCGGTCAACAGGATATTTTACCGTTCATCTATAAATCAGGGGCTGCTGCTCATTGTTCACAGGGAAGCAGTGGAGGCTTACCGGCAGGGCGATGATGTTGAAATCAGTCTTGAAGCCGGTGAAATCCTTACAGGCGGAAAAGTATTTCGTTTTGAGCCGCTGCCAGCAAGGCTTCGGGCTATTATCGACATGAAAGGCCTTATCAACTTCATGAAGCAATCGGAGTAATCTGGCCAAAAAACATACGAATTTTTATCGAATAACGATAACTGGCTTATTGTTATTCGACAATTATTTTACCCAAAACGATAAGAAAAATCAGAACATTGCAACGCATTTAGTTAATTACCTAAGGATACCGAAAAGGACAATGCGGATTTTGCTTGCCGAAATTTAAAATTAATGTATTTTTGTGCCCGACCTTATCCACAGTTAATTCCGAGGCTTCGGGATGGGTAGCAGGTTCGTTCTTTTTTTAACATATTGGTTCCGTAGCTCAGCTGGATAGAGCAACAGCCTTCTAAGCTGTGGGTCGCGCGTTCGAATCGCGCCGGAATCACTCAATTGGCGCCAACGGGCGCCATTGTTGTTTAGCTTCGCGATGAGAACGCATAAGGCGTTCGAACCGAGACCCGATTTATCGGGACGAGCTCGTGAGGCCCGGGGTACCGGGATGAACAATCGCGCCGGAATCACTCAATTGGCGCCAACGGGCGCCATTGTTGTTTAGCTTCGCGATGAGAACGCATAAGGCGTTCGAACCGGGACTGTAAGTTGTCTCATTCTTTTGGAGTCACAACAACCAGAACCGGATTATCGGTTTCTTTAAGAGAGCCGGCAAGTCTTTTAAGCTCACTTTTCTTATTGGGATCCCTGACCTCCGCATCTTTGAAATTTTCACTGTCGACAAACTTCTTCAGCGCCATGGCTTCTGCATACGAAAACAGCCTGCCATTGCTGCATCGGTTTTCATAATACTCTATGGTAAAATCAGGTCCGCCGCTTAAATCATCCCTTAGTTTTATTGTTCTGTCTTCTCCGACATCAAATTTTAACTTTGAATTTTTCTTCTTATCAAAGAAAAATCCATAAAGGTTAACAACTTTTTGTTCGACAATCATGGTATAATACAGACAGAAAACATACCTGGAAGTCTCAAATATTTTGGGAATATATGTTGTTGAGTTGTCTTTCATTTTTTCAGAGCCGCCTCTCATCTCCGGTGTGAATGATGTACCGTGTGTATTGAAAATAATCCGCGGTCTGAACAGACTATTCCTGGCATCGACGTAAAAAACAGTACCACCGAAATCTTCCTTAAAGCAGACCATATCAACAGTTTTGTATGTCAGAAATTTCCCTTCAATACTCCTTGTTCCTGCCCTGCCGGTTTGGATTCTTTCGAATTTATAACTGTTAGGCTTGGAAAGAATTGTATCTCCTGCAGCATTGATCAACAGACTTAAATACGGTTCGGTTCCCAGCCAAGTCGGGATTGACATGAAAGCCAGGTCAGTTTCAGGAACAAGGCTTACGCTCCATGGAGCCGGTTCCTTCAGGGTTATTGATCTCAGGAAAGTAAAACCTGTATCGGAAATTCCATATGACACCAGTTTCCGGGTTGAGCCTGAAAGAATTGTCAGGATCTTATTATCAGAGCTGACATCAAAATCAGTAATAAAATCGTATTCTTCAGGTCCTCTTCCCTCATTGCTGATCTTAAAAAGAAATCTGCCATTCATATCGAAGCACAGAATTTCTCCCACCAAACCTCCATTTTGAATATAGATCCTGTCGCCAACGTTCAGAATTTTAAGTGTAAAGGCACCGATCAGAGAATTCTCCGTGGTCTGTAAAGGTATATACTCAATATTTTCAGCAATATCAGACAGTCCTGTGATTACAGATTCAGGTTCCGACAGGAGGTCTATTTTAATTACGAAGTCAGGTTTAATTTCATTATCAGTACTTTTCCGACCGCATGAGCAAAATACAAGAGGGAATGCCAGGAAGAAAAGTGCCTTTTTCATGTCGGGGGAATTTTAACAATCTAAAATATAACTTATATTCTAGTTATTCAAAATTATTTTCTGCCCAACTGATACAGGCATGACAATTAATTTCACCCAAACCCCTGTTCCAGATAACTCTTTTGACGCTTATTCGTTTTGAAGATCCTATTCAATTGGCTATTGCAAATCCGCTATTTATTCGCAATTTTACAACTCGTGTTTTATAGAGACTGATTAAAGGAAAAAAGGGAAGAAAACAAGTAATAACTAATACAATTGCAACCATGAAAATTCAGCTCAATACCGACAAAAACATACTGGGATCGGAAAAATTCGAAACATATGTAACCGAAAAAATCAACCGCTCGCTAAAACGTTTTGCAAGTAAAATTACACGTATTGAAGTTCATCTGTCCGACCAGAATGCCCACAAGTCAGGTTCAGACGATATACAATGCAAGATTGAAGCGAGAATTGAGGGTCTTTCACCTTTAATAGTCACAGACAAAAACAGTACAAAAGAAAAAGCCATTGATGCTGCCATGGACAAGATGAAAGCGACATTGGACACGGTAATCGGGAAGATGAAAGACAAATAGAATTCAAAACACAGAATGGCGCTTTTCAGCGCCATTACTTTTTTACATCAATTAATTCCAGACATAATCCCGCAGTGTTATTTTCATAAGGCAGATTTCATCACCCATCTTCACGCTTTTAAGGAGCTCCACATCCGCCTTGCAGCCGAATGCCTTTTCGAAAAGGATCTTGCTGTAGCCCGTTGTACACTGGCACCAGGTATCAGTAACGAGTTTGTCAACACCTGCTAGCATAGGGCAGGGGCAATAAGGAAACTGAAGCATGATCGATCCATCAGAGTACGACATGCCTGCAGCTTTCGCCCTGTTGTGACCTGCGAATTCTTCGAGGGAACCTGATGATTCCATAAGTCCTTTCAAAAGCTCTAGCCGTTCATCCATCCCGTAGCCGCACTGACAGTTCATCCTTATTTTCTTAAGGGTGTCGCTGTCGAAGTGATCTTCCATCCGCTTCATTGTGTTAAGGACCCAGGTCACGTTATCCTCGGAATCTGCTCCATAAACAATTCTGGCGGCTGTTTCTTCATCACTCGATTCCTTAACGGCGTTGTAAATCACCTGCTCCTGAATTTTTCTGATATCAAACATCATATTTAAAAATTTGGTGTAATTATCGACTGCTTCATTGATCTCAGGCAATCAATATTCACCTTGTTAAAAGACGCACCAAATTAATTATTTTCCGGGAAAATGATGTATTTATGCCCAACTACCGCTTTCAAGGCGGCCATTTAAAAGCTATCTTTTAAATGTAATTACCCGGTCGGAATATACCGCATAGCCTGCGTTGACAGTTTTGAATACCATCTCACTTGCGGAAAGGGAAACCAGTTCCACATTTGTGACGCCGAAAATATGCGACCCGGCAAATGAACTGTAGGAGGGATACTGAGCAGAAAAATACAGGACCAGCCTGGCACTGGTCTGGGTAATGATGTTTATTGTCCCGTCTTCGACCGGTAAGGTCTGGTTCATATAAACTTGATAATCCATGTTATCATGCACCACAAGCCTGTCATAGGGTATTGTCTTTGTTATTCTGACACCCGAACTGTCATAGGCAACTGAAAGAAGGTTCCAGGTGCCTTTTATTCCCTCGTATTCCGGGATGAAGTAAGTGTTGTGTTTTTCGCAGGAAACCGGGAATATAATAATTGCAACCAGGAAGAGGACTTTTTTCATAACTACAATTTATATGTGAAACAGGCAACAAAATCTGTGCCTGCAAATGTCTGATCTGTTAGTTCTCAAAAACGATACCATCAGGATTCAGCTTTTTTTGCAACAATAAAGCTGATAGTCATCCCATTCAAAAATAGCTTCTCATTCCTCAGGATGTTAAAATCCTGACTGCTTATTAGTTGCGAAACATCAGAAGCGGAAAGCATATTCATCTGCAACGGTAAAACTCCAAGACGCTTCAGAAACCGGTATGAAGTAAATTTTAGTCTGGTACGGAAGTTCATCCTTTCCCTGAAACATGGTGTTTCAGATATAAATAAGCCGCCGGGTTTTAGTAATTCATTTATTCTCTGAATTACTTTTTCACTATCAGCCAGTAATTGAATAATCGAGTATGCAAGAATTTTGTCGAATGACGCTTTTTCCAGATCATCTTTAAAAATTGTCCCGTTTGAGAAGGATACATTCTTAAGATTGGCTGCATTTAACTTTTTTATTGCCAGGCTGATCATCTCAGAAGAAATATCCAGTCCGCGGATATGCCTGATATCACCTGCCAGTTCCAGTGTTTTAGCGCCTGTGGCACATCCGAAGTCGAGAACATTATCATCCGGATTCAGAAAATCTTTTGTTCTGGAAATTATCTCCCTGGATGCACTTTCGAATTTATCCTGACTTTTATCAAACCTTACTGCCTGCTTATCCCAGAATATTTCAGCATCGATGTTCATCGGCATATAATTTCTATTTTAAAGGTTCTCGCAGCTGCGGGAAAACCATATGGTTGAAAATTATAAACATACATGGATGCCATTTTCCCGGAATGTTTTAATGACCCCACATATATAAAAATATCAACCCTATAAAATTAATAGATCAAAAAACCGCATACAATATTTTTCAGGTATATTTATAATGCAAAAACCATATTGTCTCGCCAATATGATCAATGGTCGATAAATTCAGAAATAAATACCGCATACCATCGGCCCGTCTAAGATCGTGGAATTATGGAAGCAATGTCAGGTGTTCAGGAACCCATCTGATGGGCCCTCAGTGCAAACTCATAGTCGCGTGTGGTGTAAGTGTCGTAATGGAATTTCGACCAGTAGGAACTCTGAATAAGATGATATCTTTTGTACCTGCCAACGGAGATAATTCTCCCCTCCATCACGCCCATTACGACTGACGAAGCGTTGCATTCAACCTCGTATTCATCCCTTCCGAAATGCTTGGCAAAGTAACGTCCCGGTTTTCCGGAAAATCCTGGTACGAATCGAATGGCTATCGATTCCATTGTGTTTTCGAAGAAAACCTGTTTCCCTTCTCCAATCCTCTTTAGGATCATTTCCGATCTGAATTTCTTCAGAATCCTTCTTATTGGTTCTGTGAACATGGCAAGATTAAAAGACGATTTGACTAACTACCCTAATTAACGAAACCGGGCAGCCCGTTATTGTCTTATAATCTTCTGAAAGGTACAAACCTTACCAAGGTAAGGCGTTTCTCTTCGATCTTTCCGTTCTTCTTTTCAAGCAGAATCAATTCCTGCACAGACGATTGAGGTCCAACCGGAATTACGAGCCGTCCGTTTTCAGCAAGCTGGTCGATCAGCGGCTGAGGTATTTCTTCGGCAGCAGCAGTAACCACGATGATATCGAAAGGAGCATGTTCCTTCCAGCCCTGGTAGCCGTCACCGAATTTGCAGGTTATGTTATTGTAACCCATTCCGGCCAGACGCACGGCAGATTCCCTTGCAAGTTCAGGGACAATTTCAATTGTATGTACCTTATTTACTATTTCGGCCAGTACTGCTGCCTGGTAACCTGAACCGGTGCCGATTTCAAGAGCATTCTTCCACGCGGAAGGTTCCACAACCTCAGTCATGTAGGCAACTATGAAAGGTTGTGATATTGTCTGCCCGTAACCTATAGGGAGCGGATTGTCGCCATATGCCCTGCTCTCATACTCAGCCGGGACAAAAAGATGCCTGGGAACCTTTAGCATTGCCTTCAGTGTAAGCTGATCGGAAATACCACGGCTTCTGATCTGGTCCCTTACCATTTTCTCCCTTGCAGCCTGGTATTTGTCGCCCGATTGCAATGCAGTGCCTGCCATTATTATTAATATTATTACAGCCGAAAACCTCACCCCTGCAGTTTTCTACAATATACAGGAATTCAGGGATAAAAGCAAGCGATTACCAGCAAAAAGGAACGATTAACTGTAGCCCACAAGCGAAAGAAATCCGTTGCCAAGGAACTGCATTGCAGGCCAGATCGGGAACAGGTTAATATCAGTGAAGACAGTGACAAGTATCAGCCCCAGAAATATGTATGATCCGTACTTGTAAAGGCCTTCATGAAACCTGGGATATCTCCTGAACTGGTTAAGCAGCAGATGCGATCCGTCGAGAGGAGGCAGGGGGATCAGATTAAAGAGGAACAATCCCCAGTTAATATAAATGGCATAAAGAAAGATTTCTCTGGTGATGCTGATCCAGTTGCTGTAGTCGCCGGTTGTATACCTTGAGAAAACAGAAAAGGCAATGGACAGTATCATTGCGGTCAGGGCATTGGATAAAGGTCCTGCAACTGCAATTTTTATAACATCCCTCCGTGGATTTCTCAGGTTTTGTTCGTTGAACTGGACAGGCTTCGCCCAACCGAATCCTGCCACAAGAAGCATCACGAATCCAAGCGGATCAATATGCTTGAAGGGATTCAGGGTAACCCTGCCCTGTTGTTCGGATGTGGAGTCGCCGCATTTTTTTGCCATCCATGCATGGCTGAATTCATGGACAGTAAGCCCGAGAATGATCCCGGGCAGAAACTGGAGAATACGTGCAATTGCGAGGTTTCCCATTCAGATCCTTGTCTTTTTGACAGGCATCCAGAAGTCCTCCTCTGTGAGTTTGCATTCCTTAATCATCTTCCTTGCATATTCAGCGCCAGAGAAGTTTTCATCAGCGTTGTTTGTCCCTACTGTAAACTTCACTCCCGCCTTCTTTGCCCTCTTTATGAAATCGGCGGATGGTATTTTATACCTGTTATTGATCTCGATGGCAATGTTTTTGGCTTTGGCTGCATTGATAACCTTGTCCATTCTTTCGGGTGTCCAGAAGGAATCATATCTGTCAGCCATCTGTGCCGGCAGAAAGGTGGCGTTTACATATATGTTAACTGGTTCATTGTTAAGTATCGTTACCAGCGTGTTAACCATGTAATCCATGAATTCCTGCTCATCATCGATCCATGTCTCATCCGGCATCCAGATACGGTTTCTTCTTCCCTTAGCGTCGGTGAATGTCATGCAATCGGTGAAAACGTAATCAAATTTGGCCATCGATTCTCTTGAGAAAATGTTCATCCATTCTCTTCCCTCCGCCTGCATGGCCAGATAAAACTGAGGATAGTTTCTTAAGATTGCCACGACTGAATCGATCTGGCTGTCCTTGTGGATCGGAAATCCAAGTCCGCAGTTAACTGCAATTCCGTAGTCAATATTTTCAGCTGCGGATTTTGCAACTGCATCATCGATAGTCAGTTTCCCCTTAAGGTGAACATGCAGATCGGTGATTTTCATTTCCGGTTTGTTGTTGCAGGAAGTTAACAGGACGGCAATCAAAGCAAAGGCTAGGAGCTTAAGTTTCTTCATGATTAAAGGTTTTGTAAATAAAATTTCAGTTGTAGCATAAAGCCGGCATAAAACTAATGAAAACATCAGAATTTGCCTTAATTCCTGCGAAGAATATTCCAAAGGATGTCCTCAGGTCCTGTCATCCATACTGTTTTTTCCGTTTCTCAAAAAAAACTCTTAGGTTTACAGTATAATTTAATATTTCGATGAAACTCCTTTACCTGTCAATTCTTTTTGCATTTCTTCCGGTGGCTGCAAATTCACAGGAAGTTGCGAAGGCTGAAGTGTACCTTGTGACATGCGGACCCGGCACGGAAATATATTCTGTTTACGGTCACAGCGCCCTGAGGGTAGTCATACCCGAAAAGAACAGTGACACTGTATACAACTGGGGAGTATTCGATTTCAGCACGCCGAATTTTGCATGGCGTTTTGCAAGGGGAAGGCTCGATTATTCTCTTGGGGTAAGCTCCTATGAAAGTTTTCTGAGAGAGTACTACCTGGAAAAAAGGTGGGTTGTTTCCCAGAAGATAAACCTTGATTCTGCCCAGACCGCGAAGCTTTTTGTTCTTCTGGAAGAAAATCTGAAGCCGGAGAATATCAACTACAGGTATGATTTCTTCTATGACGATTGCTCCACAAGGATAAGGGATCTTCTCGAGAAATCAGTGGGAGATGACCTTGACTATCCGCCTGATATAAGCACAAATGAGCTTCCCACCTTCCGCGACCTTATAAGCAAATATGAAAAGGGTTATGTCTGGAGAAGAGCAGGCATTGACCTTCTTATAGGGACCGGGGGAGACAAAAAGGCTTCATTTCGCGACAGGATGTTCCTGCCCGTTGAAATGAAGGACGGATTATCCCAGACAAACGTAAGAAGAGACGGCAAGATGATACCTCTTCTTACAAATCCTGATCTTATCCTGGATTTTGAACCTCCGGTAGTTAAGCCGAATATGCTTACAGGTCCCTTTTTCATCTTTGGCCTGCTGCTCATTATATGCATCGGGCTGACCGGATATTTCAGGGGGAAGAAGGCAAACAACATAATCGACATAATAATATTCTCAATATTTTCGATCCTCTCGGTTCTGATGATCTTCTTCAACCTTTTCACCGATCATCAGCAGTTGAAAAGTAATCTCAACATCATCTGGTTGAGTCCGTTTGTTATTCTCTGCCTGGTCAGCCTTGTGCTGAAAAAAGACTGGAGGATCTGGTTCAGGATAGTGTTTTTTCTTTCGGTAGGATTTCTTGCCTTCCTGGTTTTTCTTCCCCAGGATATAAATAATTCATTTGTGCCGCTGATCGGAATTCTGATAGTGAGAAGCTCTGTCCGTTCGGAGTTTTCCTGGAACCCCCTTACAATACCTTATTTAACACAACTTTAACACTCTTTAACGCCTTGTTATCATTCTGAAGTCTTCCTTTGCGTCAGGAAAAGCAGGCCGTTTTTTCGAGGTT
>JAVEXG010000100.1:0-11212 GCA_034004115.1 Bacteroidales bacterium
CCCAGCTCCCTGGCAAATCCGTTGCCCGAACCTGTAGGAAGAACTGCGAGGATCTTGCCTGTGCCTGCCAGTTGGGAAGCTACGGAATGCACTGTGCCGTCACCACCGGCAGCTACGAAAATATCATACCTGTCGTAGTTCTGTCTTATTAGCGATCCGGATTCGTCAACGCTGAGCGATTTATAGCATGCAAGCTCATCCCTTCGGCGTTGCAACTGCCTGTTGATAATCAGCTTTACGGGAGGAATCCCTGCATAGGGATTGAGGATGAACAGGGCTTTGCTCTTATCGGCTGACGGTAATTCCATCCTCAAATTTAACCTTTTTTTTATTCTGCAATTCTGCGATTTTGCGATCCTGCAATTCTGCTGATAGCTAATTTGTCTTTAAAGTCGTGCTCCCTGCGGTCGCTGTCTTGGCCCTTCGGGCTGTTTTGAAGTCTGAGGACATAAAAGACTTCGCAGCATAAGCCCAAAGACCGCTAAGCACAATACTTCCAGACCCGAAACCTTGAACCTTGAACCAGGAACCCGGAACTACCTTGTTCCCATATACGGATACCTGAAATCCGTCGGAGGAACCAACGTTTCCTTAACGGTCCGCGGACTTATCCATCTGAGCAGGTTGAGGTGGCTGCCGGCCTTGTCGTTGGTGCCTGAGGCACGAGATCCGCCGAACGGCTGCTGACCTACCATGGCCCCTGTAGGCTTGTCATTTATGTAGAAGTTGCCCGCTGCGTATCGCAAAGTCCTGCATGCCGTGATCATGGCATACTTGTCATTTGAGAATATTGAACCCGTGAGACCGAATGGCGAGGTTTCGTCGCAAAGCTTAAGTGTCTCCTCATATCTTTCATCATCATATACGTAAATCGACATAACCGGACCGAAAATCTCCTCTTCCATGGTTATGAAATGTGGATTCTCCGTTACAATGACTGTTGGTTCAATGAAATATCCTTTCGATTTATCGCCCCTGCCTCCGGCAATTATTGTCACTTTATCAGATGATTTCGCCATGTCAATGTACTTCATGATCTTGTCGAATGAAGCCTCATCGATGACCGCGTTTACTATCGCGGAGAAATCCCTTACATCGCCGGTCTTCGTTTCTGCGAGCATATTCAGCATGAGCTCCCTGGTTTTGGGCCAGAGAGAGCGGGGGATATAAGCCCTCGAAGCGGCAGAGCACTTCTGTCCCTGGTATTCAAAGGCTCCCCTGACTATGGCAGCTGCAAGCTCTCCTGCGTTTGCTGAATTATGGGCAAAGATGAAATCCTTGCCTCCTGTTTCCCCGACAATCTTAGGATACGACTTGTACTTCTCAAGGTTTTCCGTGACCTGTTTCCACAGGGTATTGAATGTGGCATTTGATCCGGTGAAATGCACCCCTGCCAGGTCCCTGTGTTTTAATACTACACTGCTGATCAGCGATCCCTTTCCTGGTACAAAATTGATGACCCCCGCCGGCATCCCCGCTTCCTGGTATATCTTCATAAGGTAATAGTTTGAAAGCAGCGATGTTGTAGCCGGCTTCCATACAGTTGTGTTCCCCATCAGAGCCACGCTGGTATTGAGATTGGCTGCAATAGCCGTAAAGTTGAAAGGGGAGATGGTATAGACAAATCCCTCAAGAGGACGATATTCTATCCTGTTTATGCTCTGGCTTTCCGAAAGAGGCTGTTCACTGTATATCGTCGAAGCAAAATAAGCGTTGAACCTCAAATAATCGATTGTTTCACAAATCGCATCAATCTCCGACTGGTATACACTTTTTCCCTGGCCCAGCATTGTCGACGCATTGATGAGATACCTGTATTTCCTTGAAATAAGTTCCGCAGCTTTTATAAACACCGACGCCCTTTCCATCCAGGCAAGGGTCATCCAGTCGTTTTTGGCTTTAAGTGCAGCATCAATTGCCATTGATACCTCTTTTTCCGATGCAATGTGATAGGTTGCAAGTACATGTGAATGGTCTGAAGGCATCACCACTTTGCCTGTTTTCCCTGTCCTGATCTCTTTTCCTCCTATTATCAGGGGAATGTCAATCACTTTGCTGCTCTGCGCTGCAAGCTCTTCCTCCAGCAGCCTCCGTTCCTCACTGCCCGGTGCATAATCAAGCACAGGCTCATTCTTTGGCTCTCTGAAACTATAAATAGCATTATTCATATTAATTAGTTTTTATATTATGTCTCGTTTTCGATTCTGCAATTCTGCAATTCTGCAATTCTGCAATCCTGCTTGTAAAAACCTGAGTTTTCTCAGAGATTCACCTTGAACCTTGAACCTTGAACCCGGAACCTAAAATAAAACATCAGTCCTTCCTGATTGTTCAATGATCTTTCAACAAGCTCGCCACCTCTGATAACGTTTTTTGTTTTAATTTGGATACCGGTTTTATTGCAGTAAAATAAAACATCCAATTAAATAATAAACAAACAATTATCATGTCAGAATCCAGGTACTATCATTTCTCTGCCTCCGGTTTGTTCTATGGAGTTACCGGTCCCGCAGCGGCTGTCAGTGCATTAAAGGACGGGGGATTCATCTGGCTGGATTATTTTAAGCCCGAAAAGGAAGACCTCAATCTTCTTATTGGTCTGATAGGTATTCATCCGTTATCTGTTGAAGACTGCTTCGATGAGAAACAGGTCCCGAAGATGGAGCATTTCAACAACAATACCTTCATCATCTTCAATGCATTCAGCTATAGCGACCAAACGCTGTTTACCGACGAGGTGAACCTTTTTATCGGAAGCAATTTCCTGATAACCGTCAGCGGGCATAAGTCTGACGCCAGGAAGCCGTTGTCCAACCTTGAGAGGTTCATCGAAAGTGACAGTGCTTCTGCCAGGTCATCTCCGGCCTGGCTTATGCACAAGGTGCTCGACTATCTTGTTGACCAGAAGTACGGAGCATTCGATACAATGGAGGATGAACTGGAGAATGCCGAAGAAATGCTCCTGGAAGACGTTACGGCATTCAGGCCGATGGACCTGATACATATGCGAAGGAACCTGGTGTCACTGAGGAAAAGCCTTTATCACGAAAGAGAGATACTCGTTAAGATTAACAGGCTTGATTGTCCCTTTATTCCCGAGAAAGCTGTTATCCCTTACCGCGATATCTACGACCACCTGGCAAAATTTTTTGAGCTCACGGAAACCTACCGTGAAATTGAGACCAGCCTAATGGAGCTCTATTCCTCTTTACTCAACAACCAGATGACAAGGGCTTCGAACCAGACAAATTATTCCGTAAGACGCCTGACTCTCTATGCGGCAATATTTATGCCTCTCACTCTTATTGCCGGGATCGGAGGCATGTCTGAATGGACCATGATGACGGGCCAGTCTAACTGGAAATGGTCTTACCCGCTTCTGATCCTTGGACTTATAGTTGTCGGGATGTTGAATTTCTATCTTCTGAAAGGCATGGAAACAGGATTATTCCATGCTAAAAAGAAGGAGGAAGAAACTGAATGATCCGCTAATGATCAGGCTTCCGGATCTTCTTGGATATCATCGCTGTGATCCATCTGGTCCGACATCTCCCTGTATATCTTCAGAATCTCTTCCCTGTATTCCGGCGGAGCCTGCAGATGACCCCATCCTTTCTGTGTCTGCCATAAACCATCGAGTGCAGAATCGTAATACGACCTGAGCAGGTGCGGTATATTTCTTTCCCTGAGCAGTCCGCTCAGCAATGTGGCCTCTATTTCATTGTAGAGGATCAGTATCTTTTCAGTTTTATCCATATCGGGAACAATATATGGAAAAATGATGACTTGCCCAAATGAGCGCACTGCAGAACAGAACTTTAAGGATCATCTCTCATGTGCTGATGACAGGCTTTTTCCCAATATCCTGAATCCGCACCTTATGGTATTGCCATCATCATCGACCGCTGTCAGCATGTGGTTGCCCGCACCTGCCAGTATCTCCATCCGGTGCATATGCCGTGTTACCCCTTCATACATATCATCAAGATGCCAGAAGATCTTCTTTGACGGATCCCTGTGAACAACTTCCGCAACAACCCTTGTCTGCTCTCCTGTTTCATCTCGCGGTATAAAGATGTTGATGCCCTGTGTCGGATATATGAACTCCATCACTGCAACGCTTTTTTCATCCCTGCAGCCTCTGGCATAGGGCGGTAGAGGATCGTATTCCGGGTGCTTCTGCCTGTAAAAGTATTCCATCGCCGGGGGTAATACAAACCATGGCTCGCTTATGATCTCCCGGGGATCTGCACAATCAGCTGTTACCTGGTTCGTACGGGTTTTGTTAAGGTGTACAATCCTGTGCCACGGACAGGGCTCGCTTTTAAGCCCTCCGGTGCAGATATATGTCTCTTCTGTTTCAGGGCACAGCGGACCGGCCCGGTAGCCGCTTATCTTGCAAACCCTTACAGTTGTCATCTCTTCATATGGGGGAACAAACCAGGGTGTTTCTTCCAGCAGGCCTGCCAGGTCAAACAGGAGAGGAGCGGCCGCAGATATGCCGGTAAGGCCCGGCCTGCCCTCGCCATCAGCATTTCCGCACCATACCCCGATAACATATTCCGGTGTTGTGCCCACAGCCCAGGCATCCCTGAAGCCGAAACTGGTACCCGTCTTCCATGCAAACCTTGGCGCCGGGGTAAAATACTGCCAGCCGCTTTCAGTCGCAGGCCTGTTCACCCTTTGTAAAGCTTCGTATGTAAGCCATACCGAAGCAGCCGACAGCGGAGGTTCACCTTCCTCTTTAGGGCTCGCTTCGTCTTCAGTTTGAGGTATCAGCACAGGAGGGTGATAATCCCCCGGGAAGTATTTCTTTTCATCATTATGATGCCTCAGGACGCGCGACAGGGAAGCATATACCCCTGTGAGCTCCCATAGCGATGCTTCCCCTCCTCCAAGTATAAGCGACAGGCCATAATGATCTGCCGGCTTGTTGAATGAGGTGAAACCGATCTTCCTGAGCACCTCAAGGAACTTTTCAGGATGATAATTCCTGAGCATCTTTACAGCGGGGATATTCAGCGACTGCGACAGGGCATCGCCTGCAGTGACAGCACCGCTGTAGCTTCTGTCGAAGTTCTGGGGCGTGAATCCCGGGAACCGTGTAGGTATATCGGCAATAAGAGTATTGGGAAGGATGTCTCCCGACTCCTGCATGGCAGCGTAAAGGATGGGTTTCAGTATGCTTCCTGTGCTCCGCATAGACCTGATAATATCAACATCGCCCCCGTGCGATCTGGTCCCGGTCCTGGTGCTGTTTCCCGCATAGGCGGCAACTTCCCCTGTTCTGACTTTTACTATGAGGGCGGCTGAATTAAAGATGA
Source organism: Bacteroidales bacterium (assembly GCA_034004115.1). Classification (GTDB taxonomy): domain Bacteria; phylum Bacteroidota; class Bacteroidia; order Bacteroidales; family VadinHA17; genus LD21. Next base: position 5,325 of record JAVEXG010000100.1, read on the forward strand.
AATTGCCCTCAAGCTCTTTCTGGTGGGCATTAATAACCTCTGTTACTTTCTCCTGCAGCAAGTGGTCAATGGTTGTTCTCACCCTTTCTCCCCTGCGTAATGAATAAAAATGGTCGGTCAGGTGAGGGGCTGAGGCGGGAAGATAGCCAGGCTGCCCCGGAAGAGGTTCCTCGAGGGCAAGGACCAGTGTCAGTGAATCAAAATATTTCCTCCGGTAAAGCCTTTGCAGCAGTTCATTGCGTTTCCTCTTTAGTGTTTCCTGGTTCCTGCCCGGATAGACCAGTGCCGGGGAATTTGGCAATACGGCCAGCGTAGCCGCCTCAGCCCAGGTCAGGTCTTCAGGAGGCTTGCCGGAATATCTCCATGATGCTGCATCAAGCCCGGCAATGTTGCCGCCAAAAGGTGCATTGGCTGCATACAAACGCAGTATCTCTTTCTTTGATCGAAGCAGCTCAAGCTTCAGGGCGGAAAGCATCTCAATGAATTTCCTGCTATATGTCCGCGGCCTGTTACCCCCGGAGAGCCTGGCTACCTGCATCGTTATCGTGCTTCCCCCGCTTACCACTCTGCCAGATCTTATGTTGCTGTTCAGGGCACGGATCAATGACACCGGATTGATTCCCGGATGAAAATAGAAATACCTGTCCTCAAAGGTCAGCAGTGATTTTCTGAACTTATCGGGAACCTCGTTACCTGACGGAAAACGCCACTGTCCGTCGTCAGCGATCCTTGCTCCCAGAAGGCTGCCGTCAGCAGCCTCCACTACCGTGGATGTAGGGTTCACGAAGCGTGGAAGCGGCGATAGCAGGATGGCACTCAGCATTATTGCCGCTGAGGCCAGTGCTATTTTCAGTTTAATATCCAATGCCGGATGAGGTAACATTAACAATACCGCCGGGGATCCTGGCATAGCAGTCTCCGGTATACATGGCTTCGCACCATACCGGTGGCTGGGAAAACTCGCCCCTGTAGGCTGCATTGAGTATTGCCGTGAAGGTCTTTGTCTCACCGCGGTTAAGGCTGAAATATGTATTAAGCCTGTCATCCCTGATGTCACGGTAGTCCCAGGCGCTCTCCTTTATGCCGTATTCAGCTTCATACAGCCGGGTGTTGCGTATTTCCCATCCGGAAGGGATCATCTGCGTCAGCGCAATGTTTTCAACGGCAGAATAGGTGTTGTTCACGATTTTCACAACCATGATGAAGCCTGTTCCCTGCTCAAGCGATCGCGGATCAACAGGCTGGAGGCCGGTGTCGTAATAGTTTACGGTCATCCCCAGTCCCCTGCTCTCGCGCGTGATGTCAGTAACCCTGGGAATTCCTTTTCTTACAAGCGTGGCATATAAAGGCTTCTCTGAGATGTTCTGAACAATCAGGCTGTTTGTCCCGTCTTTCACTGACAGAGGTGAGATGGTGACCTGTTTTTGCATGACCTGTTGTTCCGATCTCTCCCCGTTATAGGTTATTCCGGCTTTTATTTCTCCTGTTCCGCCTGCCGGTATCATCTCGGTGAATTTCATATATGCCATGAGCACCCATGCCGTTGTTTGTGTGCTGTACCAGCTGTCGCCCGAGAAACTGTCGCATAGTGACTTCAGCAGAGGCAACGCCTCTTCCTGTTTTTTCAATATTGAAAGGGTATGCAGGATGATTGCCTGGTCACGCAGGTCGCTTCCGTAGTAATATCCCGAATATTCCTTTTCCGTATCGGTATTCCTCATATCCAGAAGATCGCCGGCAACTTCAGGTCTGCCCGTCAGGGCATATGCTCCTGCAAGAAGCCATTTCGATACCTGCGGTAAGCCCTCTGATTCCCTCAGTCTGTTCATGGCTCCTCTTTCGGGCTGGCCTGCCAGTGCCAGGGTATAAAGCCTGTATGCCTGGTTTACCGCCGATTGAGGATATCTCTTATCGAAACGCCAGTCCTGTGCCCGCTTTCTCTGGTAGCTGTTCCACTTCTGCCTGTAACCCGACGGGATGCTGAAGCCCTTTCCTTCTGCCTCAGCCATGAAATGCCCTGAATATGATGTTATCCATTCATCGGCCTGGTACGATCCCGGCCACAGTGCCATTCCCCCGTCGTTCATCTGCCGGGCGCTTATCTTGTTCACTGCATCCCTGATGTTGGCCGATGCTTTCTCAGCAGCCTGCAGATCGCCTGCCGTGGCATCCTTCAGGTAAAGTTGGGGGAAGGCGGCCGAGATTATCTGTTCGGTGCATCCGTGCGGATACTCAAGAAGGTAATCGAGCCTTTTCCCGAGGTTTATTGAAGGCAGGGCCGACAGCTCAAGCGATGCCGTGCTTGAAGTTCCGGGCGGCGTGAATGTTGCATCCCATTTCTCTCCGGGTGAGAGGATCCTGGTTTCGGCACGGGTCTCCGGAGGATTGGGATTCCTTATCCCGACCTGCAATTCATAGACTGCATTTTCTCCTCCGCCCGTTGCAGTGATCTTTATGTTGGCAACACCCGTTTCATCTCCGGCCCTGAAGGTGAATTCAATATCTTTTTCTCCCGTTTCTCCGGCCGATACGGTCTTCATGTCTTCATCAAACCTTATCAGGTTGTTCGCTTCAGCTTTTACAACGACATTATGTATGTTTTCTTTCTGGATGAATAATGTCACCGGAAGAGTTACCTTTTCGCCCTGGCTTAATACTCTTGGCGCTGTAGCAAGTATCATAAGGGGATCCCTGACTATTGTCGTTTTTTCAGCGCTTCCGAATGCACGGTCATTACCTGCTATGACCATCGCTTTTACCGATCCTGTATACTGCGGAAGACTTATGCGGTGGATATCGGTTTTACCTGCCTGAAGCGTAAACGGCCCCAGGAACCTTACCACAGGGATGAATCTCTGCACCTTGCTTGCTGTCTTGTCTGTCAGGGCTTCATCGCCGCCGGTTGCAAACAGCCTGTCAAGAGTCCCTCCAAATGCCCCGAGTACATGGTCGTAAAGGTCCCAGGTCTGCACTCCAAGAGCCTCACGCGAATAGAAGTAATTCCAGGGATCGGGTGTCCTGAAACCGGTTATGTCGAGCAATCCCTCATCTACAATGGCCAGGGTATAATTCATGGCTTTCTTCTCCGATTCAGCCACCCTTACTTCAAAGCTCTCCTTTGAGCGCACTTCTCCGGGAATGGTTATAACAGGCTTCAGCCGGCTGGCCGGATCCTCCACCATCACCGGCACCACTCCGTAAAGCCTCATCGGCATGTCGTTGATTGTCTGTTCATGCGGTTGGATCACTGTAACATAGGCATATATGTTCGGGGCCATTTCAGGCTTTGCCCTGAAACTCACTGTTGTACTGCCCTTTGTCGCACCTGTCCTTATCTCATCAATCACGGCAAATGAGTTCTCAAGGGTGACTATCGCACGGGAATTTTCCGGAGCGGGGAATGTGAGCTTTATCTCCTCTCCGGGAGCGTACTTCTCCTTGTCGGTGCTCACCGACAGAAGTGTTGCCCCCTCTGCATTTCCTTTCATGCCGTATTCCCACGGCCAGTCAACCAGTAAGATTTTCCCGGCAGAATGGCCATCCTTCCCGGTTGCCCTGATGAGATATCGTCCCCAGTCATTTTTGCCAATCCTGAACCTGAACGATCCTTCTCCTCCCTGGGTCGTTATTGTCTGGCTTATCACCGGCCTGTAAATATCGTTCGAAATATAAGAGGCAATATTTTCCTCATCCGATTCCCACCACCAGCGGTATGATATTTTGTATATATTGATCTCAACCTCCGATCTTACAGGTTTTCCCTGAGGATTCACAGTCACAATCCTTACCTCGTTATCCCTGTCGGTGTAAAGCATTCTTTCGCTGCCCTTCAACTGGGGAAAGCTTATTCCCGTATATATGCTGTACGGAGAATACCTGTAGGTTTTCTGGATGATACTCTCATCGCCTCCTTTCTCTGACACTCTTGCCGTAAAAAGCGCGTCAAGCATGCCCGGAGCCAGGATGTCATCACCCGGATTGAAATTCACTTCTGCTGTTCCCTGCGGGTCAACTGATCCCTCGAACATTTTTACAGTCTCGGAATAAAAGTCTGCAGCCGGATCATCGAAAGTGTACTGCCTGTATCCGTCGAATTCTGTCCTGACAGGTCTGAGCAGATATTCTACCGTTGATCTCAGGTTGCCAGCCACCGCTCCGTTGAGCCATTTTACCCTTAACGAACCTTTTCCGGAGGCTCCGCCCTTGCCAAGAAGATCATCAGCAAAGTTCAGCTCTATTTTCAGACGGTTTGGCTTGACGGTCTCTATCCTTATCCTTTTTGTGAAGGTTGCTCCTCCTATCCTGAATATCCCCTGGTAGTTGCCTGTAATGGCATCCTGTGCAGTGGCACTCCTGAACACCATCAGCCCCGTGTTGCCCGGCACCTGTACCTGGTTGTCAACCCTCTGCCCGAGCGGATTGATGAGTTCAAACTGCACCGGATGATCGGCAGGCAGCTGATGATTCATATCCCTTATGAACAGCGACAGGAAGATCGAATCGCCGGGCCGCCATACATCTCTCTCCCCGTAGATGAATGCCCTGATCCCTTTCTCGGGCTTGCTTCCCGAAACATCGAACGAGCTCATCGAAAGGGCCGAACCGTCTGTGAGCTTTAGGTAATTTCGGTCTTTGTCCTTATATGCCATCAGAAGAAAAGGCTTTCTTTCACATTTCAGTGAGGCTTTCCCGTTCTTGTCGGTCTGGCCCGAGACTATCTTCTGCAGCTGGAGATCAAAAACATCCAACGACACTTCCGGCAGGGGCAGGGCCGTCAGCAGGTCGCTGACTGACACGTAAAGCCTGTCATCCTGGCCTTTCTTTGACATGATGCCAATGTTTGAAGCAAGGATGTTCCTCGATACTTTTCTGTCAGGACTGTAATAAGCCGCCTTGCACGGATCATTGCGGTCCCTCCAGTTAAAACCGAAGGAATAATAAAGGTAGTCATCACTTTCGGAATAGAAATTGTCCGGATCATCCCAGAAATCGCGGTTGCTTTCTTCCGATAGTGCCAGATATTCCTCGTAACGGATCAGGTCGGTGCCGCCTGTGCATGGGTAGAGAGAATATGACGGCCTCATCGATAACTCGGCCTTATAAAGCACTCCGGGTTCAACGTCAATATACTCCGACAGGTCAATGGTATAAAGATTCCATGCTCCGGCATTCTTCCCCGGATCATTCACAAGGTCTATCCTTCCGGAATAGACAGGCCTGCCGAACCTTTTTACGGAATATCCTGTGTTTATCTCGTTCTCCTGAAGGAAATACGGGAGATTATTATCGAAGATCCTTATTATCTTCAGGTCAACAGCTTTAAGGCTTACTGCCCTGAATGGCAGGACAAGATTCTTCGATGCCGGTATTATCACACCCTTGCCGGCAAACTCAACGGCCGGCATGAGCGGTCCGAAACTTATTTCCTGTGTGTGGCTGTTTCCGAGAACGATTCCCTTGTTGTTTCTTATCCCTCCTTCAGCCGTAAGCATTGCTCTGCCTTCAATCCTTTGCGACGGGAAAAGACTTATAACATTGTTAGTGATGCTTGTGGTTATCTCATTGCCGGTATTCAGCCACACCAGACCTTCGATTTCCTGCGAGGCATCAATGGGATCGGAAAAGATGATGTCGGTTTTCTGGCTTTCATCTGTTCCCTCAATCACCTTTAGCACAACGAATTCATCTTTTCCCGGTATGGGTACCTGTTTGGCTCCCTTCTGGCGCACTCCTGCCTTTGTTCCATCCCATATAAGATCAAGAGCCTGTCTTTTGTCGGCCCTTATTATATCAGGAATGGTGAATCGATGGACAAGCATGTCGGTGTGATCCCAGAATATCTTGTGCTCCTGTCTTCCGGTTCTGGCCCGCAGATAGGCTTCCACTTC
>JAVEXG010000100.1:11312-13544 GCA_034004115.1 Bacteroidales bacterium
AAACTTAATAAATCGCAGAATAAATGTTAGCAGGAATTAGCTACCCTGATTATCGGAATCTATGTATTGCTGCTATAGTAATATCCTGTTCCCCAGCTTCTCCGATATCATCCTCAAAGCGGCTTTCAGGTTAAGGTCTTTCTTCTGCAGGGCAACGATCCTTTCCATGTCACCTGCCCTTACTGCCTCCTCAAGCTGAGACATTATATCCTTCAGTATGATCTTTATCTTGTCGCTCTTGAATTTCAGCACTGACTCAGGCACTATCTCCTTCAGCTTCATATCCTCTGTTTCCACAAAGGTCTGCTTGTCCTTCCATATCCTGCTCAGCTCGTGCGATCCGGCCAGAAGACTGGCCGACAGACCCGATATCTCCGGATCAGGATGAAGGACAAAATGCTTGTCGCCCGGGAAGATACCCTGTTCGGAATGGAACCTGAAATCCTCGAAGATCCTCGCGCATATATCCTCCTCGAAACCCAGTTCATCCTCTGTTATCTCCCTGACGATGAAATCCGATACCGTTGTTATCTCCTCCTGTCCGTCCTCGGGATGTAAGGTCCGCTCAAGTTCCATGCTGCCATATTTGAGCAGGAGCCTTATGATCTCTCTTTCGGAATAGAATGACGATGTTATCTGCTTGATCTGCTTCTGTATGACAGGCGGAGGCACCGGCAGCAAATCCGGACCGGGATACTGGTTCCTGTCACGGAACGACTGTTGCTGCCTCAGCTTGTTCACCTCGTGGTACAGCACAGGTTCTGCCACCTCCATTATGGAACTGCATTCTTTAATGTAAATGGTCCTGGCTATAGCCTCAGGTATGACAGCTATCGATTTTACCATATCCTTTATCAGGTTGACCTTCTTTACCGGGTCATCCTGCGATTCCGAAAGCAGAAGCTGGGCTTTGAACCTGATGAAGTCCGTTTCATTTTTCCTTATATATTCCCTGAGCTCTTCATTGCTGATCTTTTTCGAATACGAGTCCGGATCCTCTCCTTCGGGCAGCAGCACAACCCTTACATTCATGCCCTCCTCAAGCACGAGGTCTATCCCGCGCAGGGATGCTTTTATACCCGCCGGATCACCGTCATACAGGATTGTGATGTTCTGGGTGAACCGTTTGATAAGCCTTACCTGTTCCTGTGTCAGCGATGTCCCTGATGAAGCAGCAACGTTCTCTACGCCCGCCTCGTGCAGGGCCATCACATCCGTATAGCCTTCAACAAGATAGCACCTGTCTTCCGCAGTGACCGCTTTTCTTGCCTGGTATATCCCGTAGAGGATCCTGCTTTTATGGTATATCTCCGATTCCGGCGAATTAAGGTACTTGGCGCTTTTCGCATCGGCTTTGAGTATTCTTCCGCCGAATCCCAGAACCTGGCCCGACAGCGAATGTATGGGGAACATAACCCTGCCGCTGAACCTGTCGAATATTCTCTCCTCATGCTGTATCGACAGCCCGGTCTTGGTCAGAAGTTCCTGTTTGTAGCCGTCTTCCAGGGCTTTCTTCGTAAAAGCATCCCTCTTCTCGAAGCTGTATCCCACATCGAACTTCTTAAGTGTGTCGTGCCTGAATCCCCTCTCCTTGAAATATGCCAGCCCTACCGATATCCCTTCATCCGACTGGAAGAGGTTCTCCGAGAACTGCCTTGCAGCGTATGCCGTCACCACAAGCAGGCTCTCCCTTTCATTCTGTGCGTCTATCTCTTCCTGCGAACGCTCCTTCTCAATTATTTCTATATGGTATTTTCTTCCAAGATACCTGAGCGCCTCGGGGTAAGTGAGGTGTTCATGCTCCATGATGAAGTTCACCGAATTGCCGACCTTCCCGCAGCCGAAGCACTTGTATATCTCCTTTGCAGGCGATACAGTGAACGACGGAGTCTTTTCATTATGGAAAGGACACAGGCCCAGGTAGTTTACGCCTCTCTTTTTCAGCGGCACAAAATCCTGGATCACATCCACTATGTTCGCTGCTTCCAGTATCCTCTCTATCGTCTGCCTGTCGATCATGATCCAAAGATACCACGATTAGGGTGAAAATAGTGTTGAAAGAGTTGAAAGAGTTGAAAAAGTTGAAAGGGTTTGAGGTGCTGGGCCCTGGGGAAAGTGGAAAACTCTAAGGTGGCGGGAAGGAGGATTGCATAATTGCATAATTGCAGAATTGCAGAATAAACGTTGAAAGGGTTACGGAGGAATATAATTTAATTACTTTTTGTTTGCTAA
>JAVEXG010000247.1:0-2893 GCA_034004115.1 Bacteroidales bacterium
ATTGGACTATCCCTCTCGCTGGAACTGGCAAGGCTGATGCATGGTGATATAAGTGTAAACAGCAGGCATGAATCGGGAAGTGTTTTTACAGTCATTGTTCCGTTGGGGAAAGACCATCTGAGTGAAAACGAGTATGTAGAGATAAAGAACCGGACAGAGGGCAAAATTGCTGTCGGAATATCAATGGACAGCCATGAGGGAGACGCTTCATCCGAGAGGGAGGAAAAGGATGGTGAAAAAGGCAAACCGTTAATCCTGATCGTGGATGACAACAGGGACATGCGTGGTCAACTCGCGGAAAACCTTGAAGAAATCTATAATGTAAGATTGGCAATTGACGGGATTTCAGGTCTTAAAAAGGCACTCGACCTGATCCCCGATCTCATTGTGACCGATCTGATGATGCCAAATATGGGCGGCATGGAATTATGCAGGCTGGTAAAGGAGAATGAACTTACATGTCATGTCCCGGTCATCATGCTCACCGCAAAGGATACTCCGGAAGACAGGGTTACCGGGCTGGAGACCGGAGCAGATGATTACATAGCCAAGCCATTCAAAATGAAGGAATTAAAGGCCAGGATAGCCAACCTGATAAATCAGCGCAGGCAGCTCAGGGAACGATTCAGCAGGGAGATTCTTCTGCAGCCTTCGGAGGTTACCGTGACGTCGGCCGATGAAAAGTTTCTGAATAAAGCAATAGCTCTTATTGAAGAGCGGATGAAGGATGAGAAATTCAGTCTGGATGAATTCCACAGGGAGATGAACCTCAGCCGGAGCACCATGTTCAGGAAGCTGTCGGCCCTTACAGGTCAGTCTCCCACGGAGTTTATAAGAACAATCCGCCTCAAGAGAGCTGCGGAATTGTTACGGCAGAATTTCGGAAACGTATCCGAGGTGTCGCTTGAAGTTGGTATTTATAACATATCCTGGTTCAACAGGTCATTCAGGAAAATGTACGGGGTTTCTCCCGGAGAATATGCAAAAAAGAATAGTCATGGAAAAAACCCATGACCATTCCTCTCCTCTTACAGAAACAACAGCTGTGCAAGTTCAAGAAGGCTGCGTCGCCATGTCTGGAACTCATGTCTTGTATTTTCCGAGACATAGGACACTGCATTGATACCGGCTCCCTTTAGTGCAGCTGCAGAATTTATGACACCTTCCGGCCTTTCGAAGCTGCCGCAGCTGAGGAATATCAGTTTCACCTTCGACTTGTCCTTTATTTCCTCCGGGCTATATACTCCGCCGCTCAAGAGACCGTAATGGGAGAATACATCTGGACGGGCAAGTGTTATGGACTTAGTTTCCATTCCGCCCATTGAAAGACCTGCCATGGCACGGTGAGGCTGATCGGCGATTGTACGGAAGTTACGATCGACATAAGGGATAAGTTCGTCGAGAAGAACGGTCTGGAAAGGTTTAATATCGAAATTTTTAAGGCCGCCCATCTTTACATCATTGGTCATTCCGTAAGTCATTACGATAAGGAAAGGTTTGATTTTACCCGATGCAATCAGGTTGTCCATGATAAGGTTTGCATGCCCCTGGTTGCTCCATGCAGTTTCGTCCTCGCCCCAGCCATGCTGCAGGTAAAGCACCGGGTAACGTGAGGATTGGTCCTTGTCATAATCCGGGGGAGTGTATACAAATGCCCTGCGGGAGGTAGCGGTGCTCGGTGACGGGAAAAGTATCTGCTGAACTTTTCCGTGAGGAACATTCTTCAGGGCGTAAAAATCCTGATCGTGTGCAGGGATCTCTATGCCGCTTTCCCAGCGTGTTGAACCATAAAAATTCAGGGTGCCGGGATCGTTAAAGGTGCCGCCGTCGACTGTCAGGCGGTAATAATGGAAGCCTTCCTCCAGCGGTCCTGCCGTGGTACCTGTCCATGAGCCGTCCTCGTTTTTAGCGAGGGGAGTTCCTCCCCGTGTGCCGCCCAGTCCGAGACTTACGACCACGTTTTTTGCTTCAGGTGCCATGATCCGGAATCTTGCATAGCCCTGTGAGTTGACCTGCGGATATTCCTGTCCGGGCTGATTGAGAGTCGATGGTTTGAAATCGTCTTTAATAGTTGTTTCTGTTTGTGCAAAACATTGGGAAAGGGATAGCACCGCTATCACCACAGTTGCTGTCAGATGCTTTTTCATATTGGTTCTGATTTAATGAAGGTTAGTTATTTTATTGGTATTATGATCTGTGTCAGTGAATGGGCAGGGAAACTGTAGCCAATTGTGTTTCCCTTGAACTTAATTTCTTTTGATGCTACTGTAACCGCAGGTTCTGTTTTGGTGCCTCTTGCTGTAAGATTTTTGCCATTCAGTTCGCTGACTTGTGCTGTCCCAAGGAATGATCCGGATTGCATCAGGATATCAGTTGTTATTGCATTTGTCTCATGTCTGTTGACAACATTAACCACCAGTACATTATCCGCGTCATTAAGTACTGCCGTTACATCAAGATATGGAACATCGGAGAATACGGTGTTGCTGAATTTATCACAGCTTGTGTGCACATCCAGTGCGGTGCCCGTGCATTTATTCGAATACAGGTTGAATGTATGGAATGTGGCGTTTTTGTAATGACCTTCAGGTGAATTGCCTATCAGGCTTGAAAGCATTGTGATATTGGCCATTTTAACTATATCGGCATGCCTGATGAATGAATTCAGGTGCTGGGCCAGAACCAGCGATCCTGTGAGATTATCACCACCGCCCGAATATTCATCGAATGATATCCATATCGGTCTTTTAGTGCCGGTTTTCATTGTTGCTTTTTCTATCAAAGCCTGCACCATTTCGATCTTCCGGTCGATATCAATACCGAGTGACATCATGCCTGAAAAGCTTCTGTCAGTACCAAGGGCTTCAGTTGCATACCTGTGGACCGAGATATA
>JAVEXG010000101.1:0-13106 GCA_034004115.1 Bacteroidales bacterium
ATCGTGGCTGCTCTCGATGAAATACCCGATCAGGATGCTCAACACTTCAAAGCTGTTCATCCTTATTCTTCCGATATATTACATGTTAACCTTTCCGGTTGCCGTTGTTCTTAACTTTTTTGATCTCTTCTTGACTCATAAAACAGGAACCGGCCTGCTGGTTTCGGCAATCAGGTAAAAAGTGAAACTCCCCCTTTACATAGCAAAAAGATATCTGTTTGCGAAGAAGTCGCGGAACGCAATCAATGTAATCTCATCGATATCGGTTGCAGGGGTGACTGTCGGCACAATGGCCCTGATTATAGTGCTTTCGGTTTTCAACGGCCTCGAAACCCTTGTCAGGTCGATCTTCAATACATTTGATCCCGATCTTAAGATAACGCCTGCGGAAGGGAAAACATTCATCCCCGACTCCGCATCCCTCAACCTGCTTGCCAGCGTAAACGGTGTAGCCTGCTATTCCCTCTGCGTGGAGGAAAATGCCCTGCTGAGATATGGCGACAGGCAGTTTGTTGCAACAATAAAGGGAGTTGATGCGAATTATGCAGAAGTAACAGGCATCGACAGCTCCATGTGGGACGGAGAATTCATTCTCAGGTCGGATCAGGGAAGGCAGTTTGCAGTACCGGGTATCGGAGTGGCAAATTACCTGGGTATGAGAGTCAATTTTGTAACACCTCTTAATATCTATGTCCCTAAACGGACTGGTTCCGTTGACCTCGATCCGGAGAATGCCTTCATCAGGAATTACATTTTTCCCTCGGGTATCTACCAGGTTGAGCAGGAATTCGACTCAAAGTATGTGTTTGTACCCATCGATTTTGCGCGTGAGCTTCTCGAATACAAGTCGGAAGTGACCTCGCTTGAAATCAAGTTTGAAGCAGGCGCCCGGGAGGCCGACGTCCAGAAGGATGTGATGAAAATTTTCGGTCAGGACTACATCGTTCAGAACAAATACGAACAACAGGAGATATTTTACAAGGTGATGCGATCGGAACGGATCGCCATCTTCTTTATTCTCACACTGATACTTATAATTGCATCATTCAGCATTATCGGATCACTTACAATGCTTATCATTGAAAAGGAAAGGGACATAGGGATACTAAGGAGCCTGGGGGCCGACAATATGCTGATCAGGAAGATATTCATATTTGAGGGATGGCTGATCTCAATCATAGGCGCAGTTGCAGGAATCATTCTGGGTTTCCTTATATGCTGGATACAGCAGAAATACGGCATTGTAACCCTCCAGAGCGACTCGCTTATAGTAAATGCCTATCCGGTGGAGATGAAGGTCAGGGATTTCATTATCGTTCCGCTCACCGTACTCCTTATAGGATTCTGGGCAGCATGGTATCCTGTGAGATTCCTTACAAAGAAATACCTTGCAAATGATTAAATTCGGGCCATGAGTTCTGTAAGACGGCATATTATTCCAGCGATGCTCATCATTCTGATGGCAGCAGTCTCATGCTCAGGCCGCAGAAACAAGGCTGAGCACAAGGGCATAATTCCCGTTGACGATCTGACAGCGATTCTCACCGACTCCTATCTTGCCGACGGTCTCCTGGCCATTCCGGAAATCAGGTATAAATTCAATGATGGCGACACCCTGCAGTCGTATATCGATATAATTGAGGAACACGGCTATACGAAGGACGAGATGGACCGGACCATGCGGTACTATTTTATCAGGAAGCCCAAGAAGCTTGTAAAGATTTACGACAAGGTGCTGGGAAAGCTCAGTGAGATGGAGTCGATAGCCGACAAGGATCTTCTGACATTCAGTGCAAAAAACCTTAATCTGTGGCCCGGTGAGCGTTTCTTCCATCTGCCCGGGCCCGACAGCACCGACATCCCCTGGGTCGACATCAAAGGCGACTTTTATGGAACGATTCATCTTAGTTTCACAATAACAATATATCCCGGCGATCAGACTGTTAATCCCCACGTCGGACTTTATTTCTCCCAGCTCGATTCGGGAGCAATTGAAAAAAGGGCAGGCTTCACTCCCATCAGGCTTCTGAAGGATGGACGCCCTCACAGCTACAGCCTCACCATGGTGAATCCCTTCCCCGGCACGAGCCGGCTCAGGGGATGGTTTACCGGAGAGGCGCTCGCCCCTGACCTGATTTACCACCAGTGGATAAGCAATGTTGTACTCTCCCGTTCGAGAATAGCAAAATGAAGCACTTTTCAGCCCAGTATATTTTCACCAACGAAGGTCCGCCGCTGAAACGTGGGATAGTATCCGTAAAAAGCGACGGAACCATTGCGGCAGTTGAGGATTCAGGAGGAAATCTTTCGGAAAGGGAATCGGCTGAATTCCACAACGGCATTATTATCCCGGGACTTGTCAACTGCCACTGCCACCTGGAACTATCGCACATGAAGGGACGTTCAGCTCCGGGCTCAGGGCTGGCGGAGTTCCTCAAAAATTTCCGGACCAAACGGGAAAACGGAAATGAAACCATGCTCTTTTCAGCCGCTGAAGCTGACAGGGAGATGTATTCCGGAGGAGTTATGCTGTGCGCTGATATCTGCAACACCAGGATGACCTTCGACATCAAGAAGAAAAGCAGGATAAAATATATCAGTCTTCTGGAGGTCTTCGGACTTGAGCCGGAAAAAGCCGGGCGGCGCATGGATGAAGTACTGCAGCTGGCTGACATTGCGCGTGATTACAATCTCCCGTTTTCAATTGTTCCTCATGCAGCCTACTCTATATCCCTGACACTGTTCAGGTTTCTGAAGGAGGCAACTGCAAATAACAGGATCACATCGCTTCATTTCATGGAGACGGAAGCGGAAAAATCATTCCTGAAGTACTATGACGGACCGCTCATGGAATCGTACCGTGAGTCTGAGTTGCTTCCTGAAAATAAGGAGATCGTCAGCGACCATGCTGAGGCTGTTCTGGAAGAAGTAACTCCATCCGGGAACCTGATACTGGTTCATAACACCTTTGTCGACCGCACCACAATAAAGAAAGTCAGGAAGAGGGAAAATCTTTACTGGTGCCTGTGTCCACGGGCCAATATGTATATTGAAGACCATGTGCCCCCGGTTGATCTGCTTACCGAAGAAGGTTGCAGGATAGTAATCGGCACCGACAGCCTTGCCTCGAATGACAGTCTCGACATACTGGCCGAGCTGAAGGTTCTTCAGGCGCATTTTCCGGAAATCCCGCTCGCTGAGCTGGTGCGATGGGCAACCTTCAACGGGGCGGCGGCCCTCAGGCAGGAAAATACTTATGGAAGTATCAGGCGGGGGAAGAAACCAGGGTTGCTGCTGCTGCAGGATATTGATTTACAGAATATGAGGCTGCTGCCGGAAAGCAGGGTGAGGAGACTGGCGTAAAGGAAGGAAAGGCACAGGGCACAGGGCGCAGGGCAAAGGGCAAAGGTGGCTTCAGCCAACGGTAATGAGGAAACACATTCCGGGGCTTTAGCCCCATTTAGCTTATTTGGGACTAAAGTCCCACAAAAAGAGGGGGGCTTTCCTACCGTCAGCTGAAGCTGACGGCAAAAGAAGAATTTGATGGTAACTCTCAGTGCTCTTCATAAGTACCCTTCGCAGGTATAATCATCTGATTCATACATATTACCGTTGGCTTCAGCCAACGGTAAGGAGCACACACTCATTCCGGGGCTTTAGCCCCATTATGACTTTTCCTCCTTTTCCATCTTTCTAAATTTCTGTTATCTTTGCCCCTTTCAGTAACCGGGGAAATGTCCACATTCTTATTCGACAAAATAGTATTCGGTCCCGTGCGGAGCAGAAGGCTCGGGGTATCGCTTGGCATCAACCTTCTTCCTCTTAACCGGAAGGTCTGCAACTTCAATTGCATTTACTGCGAATGCGGCTGGACCCCCGGCGGATCAGATGAGAAAAGTCCTCTGCCAACGAGGGAAGAAGTTTACAGGGCGCTCGAGAACAAGCTTGCTGAAATGAAGATCAGGGGTCTGGCTCCCGATGTAATAACTTTTGCCGGGAACGGCGAGCCCACGCTTCATCCTGACTTTCCCGGTATAGTTGATGATTCAATCGAAATCCGCAACAGATATTTCCCTGAAGCCAGAATTGCAGTCCTTTCAAACTCCACGAAAATAACAGTTCCTGAGATAAGGGAAGCCCTGCTGAAAGTTGATCAGAACATCCTTAAACTCGATTCGGGATTTGACCTCACCGTGAGGGTTCACAACCAGCCGCGTGTGAATTTAAAGGTGAAGGAGCTTATTCAGAATCTAAAGGACTTCAACGGGCAGCTGATTATCCAGACCCTCTTCCTGAAAGGAACACACGACGGCATCACAATCGACAACACAACCCCCGAAGAGATTGAGGCATGGCTGAAGGCACTGGATCTGATCCGGCCGGCAGAGGTGATGATATACACAATCTCAAGGGACACTCCCGAAGGGGACTCCCTTCACAAGGTGCCTCTTGCCGATCTTAACCAGATAGCTGAACAGGTCAGGAGGCTGGGAATAAAAACTGTCGTATCTGATTAGTCTTGGATAAAATCAAAAATATACTTATTTGTCCGCTCGAATGGGGACTTGGTCATGCCGGACGCATGATACCGCTTGCAAGGGAGCTTCAGAGACGTAATTACAATGTTATAACAGCATGTGGAAAGTCTCATCAGGAGCTGTTCAGACGTGAACTGCCCGGTGCAGGTCACATCCACTTCCCGGGGTTCAGGCCGGGCTACTCGGCGTTCATCCCGCAATGGATCTTTCTGCTTCTCAAGACACCTCTTCTCTTCTATCATATTGTATCGGAACATATAAGGCTCAAACGGATCATCCGCAAGAACAATATCGACCTTGTGATCAGCGATAACCGCTTCGGGGCATGGAGCAGGAAAGTAAAAAGCGTTTATGTCACCCACCTTCCCGTCATCCCGCTGCCCGACAGTCTGAGGTACCTCGAGTGGATCGGAGTGCTGTTCCACAGGTTCTTCATCAACAGATATTCATTCTGCCTTATTCCCGATCTTCCCGGAAAGATAAACCTGTCGGGCCGTCTCACACACGGGATAAAGCTTCCCCGCAACGTCAGGTTCATCGGGATACTATCGAGGTTTTCAGGCATGACGCCTCCGGAATCGAATAATTTCAGTTTCCCTCACAACACCGTTATACTATCGGGACCTGAACCGCAAAGAGGCATCCTCAGGCGAAAAGTAACAAACGCCATGAAACACTGCGATACAACCACGGTAGTGCTGGAAGGGAAGCCCGGACCTGAAAACAGGTCAGCTGAAAATGGAAAGGTAATCTCATACAATCATCTGGAAACCCGGGAAATGAGGGATGTTCTTGTCTCAAGCTGCAGCATAATCACCCGCTCAGGTTATACTTCGGTTATGGAGCTGATAAGCCTCAGATGCAGTGCAATGCTTATACCAACTCCGGGCCAGACTGAGCAGGAGTATCTTGCCCGGCATCTGGCGGCAAAGGGATGGTTCCTCACGGTCCCTCAGAGACAGATTGATAAAATGATAACCCTTCCTCATCCTGAGCCGGCATGGCCTGAATGCCTGATAAAAGAGAGCAAAGATCTGCTCGGGAAAGCTCTTGATGAGATCCTAAATCAGTAAAATAAACAGTATTATTATCAGGAAGCCTGTCAGGTAGCCCGCCCAGACCTGTAAAGGATCGTGGGAATTCAGTTTCAGCCTTGCCGCGAGGATAAATCCGCTTGCCACAATCACAGCAAAAAGGAACCACGGAACAGGGGTGTACATCTTGACCCAGAGAGAGAAAACCGTTGCAGTGAGAGCTCCGGCCCCGGCAGCATGTATCGAGATTTTCCACCAGAAGTTTATCATCGACACCACGATCGACAGCACCGCCGTGGCAAATATGAATGACTTGAGGAAGAACGGAATCTGATACCTGAGGACTATGAATGAGGTGGTGAAATACAGCATTGAAGCCGTCAGCATCGGTATAATGCGTTCCCTTCTGTCCTCGAGGTGGTATGAACTGATGAAGTTCCTGATCCTTAAAAAAGGAAGCAGTAAAAGAGGAATAAGAATATTGTTTACAAGCACCACCAGAAAGAGGACCCTTTTGGCTGCAGGAGGAAGGTATTTCAGGAAGGTGGGAGCCGACATCAGAATTACAAGTCCGTACAAGGGCATGAATAAAGGGTGGAAGATGAACGAAAGGATTCTTGCCAGTCTGTCGGTTAAAGTGATATTGTCTTCGTTATTCATCCGCGGTCTGGAAAAATTCAGATTTCCCTTCTGAGCCTTGCTACGGGTATATTGAGCTGTTCGCGGTATTTTGCGACGGTTCTCCGGGCTATCAGATATCCCTTATCCTGTAATATCTCGGTAAGCCTCTCATCGGTAAGAGGTCTTCTCTTCTCCTCATTTTCTATACAGTCCTGCAGAATTCTCTTTATCTCCCTGGTCGACACCTCTTCACCGCTGTCGGTCTGAAGCCCTTCCGAGAAGAAATATTTCAGAGGCATGATACCGAAATGTGTCTGGATGTATTTGCTGTTGGCAACCCTCGACACGGTTGAAATGTCAAGTCCTGTCATCTCGGCAACATCCTTCAGTATCATCGGCTTGAGCCTTGTCTCATCGCCGTCGATGAAATATTCCTCCTGATATTTCAGGATGGCGTTCATGGTGAGCAGGAGCGTATTCTGCCTCTGCCTTATTGCATCTATGAACCAGCGGGCCGAGTCGATTTTCTGCTTCACGAACATCACCGCCTCCTTCATCTCCTTCTTTTGTCCCTTGTCCCTTACGTACGACTGGAGCATCTCGTTGTAAGAAGCATTCAGCCGCAGTTCGGGCAGGTTTCTGGAATTAAGGTGGAGGTCGAAACCTTCCTCGGTGTGTTCAAGAATGAAGTCGGGTATTATTGGCTGTGACGACCTGTTGAAGGAATCGCTGTAAAGGCTTCCCGGTTTGGGATTAAGCTTCAGGATCTCATCGATTGCAGCCTTGAGCTGTGTTTCGGTGATTCCCATTTTTGAAGTTATCTTGTCGTAGTGTCTTTTACTGAACTCCTCGAAATAGAGATCGAGCACTGTGTAGGCGGTCTTCAGCGCAGGCTGGGTCCGGTCCTTGATTGCAAGCTGGATAAGCAGGCACTCCCTCAGGGTTCTTGCTCCAACTCCGGGCGGATCAAGATCCTGGATGATTTCAAGGACCTCTTCGAGCTCTTTTTCAGTTGTTGTAACATTCTGAAGAAAAGCAAGGTCGTCGACTATGTTTGCAAGTTCACGGCGCAGGTATCCGTCTTCGTCGATATTTCCCAGGATATATTCACCCAGGACGGTCTGTTTTTCAGTAAGGTCCCTGAGGCTGAGCTGGGCTTCGAGGTGTTCCTGGAATGTTGATCCTACCGAGAACGGGATCTCGCTTCTTTTCTCGTCTTCCTTGCTGTAGTTATTTATCTGCAGCCGGTATTCCGGGATTTCGTCTTCCTGTATATAGTCGTCGATTGTGAATTCTTCCTGGTCCTTATCGTTATCCTCATACTGATCCTCTTCAGCCTCCAGCGGGGAGATGTCCTCTTCTTCCTCAGAGCCTTCCTCCAGGGCAGGGTTCTCCTCGAGCTCCTTCTTGATCCTCTGTTCGATCTGAAGAGTGGGAATCTCCAGCAGTTTGATCATCTGGATCTGCTGAGGAGAGAGTTTCTGGAGAAGCTTCTGCTGTAATTTCTGCTTTAGCATGCCTGTCTGCTGATGTTTACCGGTAGCTTATAGAGTTAAAATTCCGCGTTCTTTGGTGTTCTTGGAAACGGAATTACGTCCCTTATATTGGACATACCTGTCATAAATAGTATCATCCTCTCGAATCCGAGTCCGAATCCGCTGTGCGGTGCCGTTCCGAATTTTCTGGTCTCGAGGTACCACCACAGGTCCTTTTCGGGAAGCCCGAGTTCCTGTATCCTGGCTAGAAGCCTTTCGAGATCCTCTTCTCTCTGCGAACCGCCGATAATCTCTCCAATTCCCGGGAAGAGCACATCCATGGCTTTGACGGTCTTTCCGTCGTCGTTCTGCTTCATGTAGAAAGCCTTGATCTCCTTCGGGTAATTGATCAGGATCACAGGCCGTTTGAAATGCTCCTCAACGAGGTATCTTTCGTGCTCTGCCTGCAGATCTCTTCCCCATCCCACAGGGAACTCCCATTTTTTATCTGCGGAAGTGAGGATGTCAACCGCCTCGGTGTATGTAAGTCTCACAAATTCATTTGAAACAACAAAATTGAGCCTTTCGAGCAGTTCCTTGTCAATCATGCTGTTCAGGAACTTAAGGTCATCGCTGCAGTTGTCAAGCGCGTACCTGATGAGGTATTTCAGGAAATCCTCGGCAAGGTCCATATTGTCCTTAAGGTCGTAGAATGCCATTTCGGGCTCTATCATCCAGAATTCGGCCAGGTGCCTCGGGGTATTTGAATTCTCGGCCCTGAAAGTTGGCCCGAAGGTGTAAATTTCTCCAAGTGCAAGTGCTCCCAGTTCTCCCTCAAGCTGACCTGACACCGTAAGATTTGTTGGCTTCCCGAAGAAGTCCTGGGTATAGTCAATCGCTCCCTCTTCATTCCGAGGAGGATTGCCGGGTTCAAGAGTTGTAACCTGGAACATCTCGCCGGCGCCTTCAGCATCGCTTCCGGTTATTATAGGAGTATGAAGATAGAAGAAACCCTTATCGTTGAAATATTTGTGGATGGCGAAGGCCATTGCATGCCTTATCCTGAAGACCGCTCCGAAGGTGTTTGTCCTGAATCGCAGATGAGCATGCTCCCTTAGGAATTCCATCGAATGGCCTTTCTTCTGCAGAGGATAGGTCTCGGCATCGCATTTCCCGTACACTTCTATTGCCGAGGCATTAATCTCCACATTCTGACCCTGTCCCTGCGATTCCACAAGCTCTCCCGTTACAGCTATACAAGCGCCGGTGGTAATATCCCTGAGCTGTTGCTCATCGAAACGGGCCATGTCGGCCACCACCTGGATGTTGTTAATTGTTGAACCGTCGTTGAGGGCAATGAATGAGATATTCTTATTTCCTCTCCGTGTCCTTACCCAACCCTTTACCAGGACTTCTTTTCCAACCACGGGGTTTGCAAGAAGCTCCTTTACTTTTATTCTTTCCATACCAGAAATAGATGTCACAAAATTTTCCCCCGCAAAAGTAATAAAATGTTCACCTTAAACTCCAATGTAACAGTCAGAATTTTATCAAGTGACTTCCTGCTAATGAGATAATTTGCCTGAAATGATAATATTTTTGCCTTTATATAGTTTTAGTAATGGCTGAATTAAGGCATATCCTGATAAGAACGGCAGGGAAAGGATGTGAAGAAAGTTTGACAAAAGACAAAATCTGAATAACTTTGAACATATAACAGTAAACCGATTGTCAATATGGAAGAGAAAAAGAAACTCGTAGTTGTGCCATGGGATTTTACAAAAGTTGCAGAATCGGCATTGGCACATGCTGTCAAGATAGGACGTCAGGTGGGAGCTGACATCTGTCTGCTTCATGTGGTTGATACCGGGATCAAGACGAGGGAAGAGGGAGAGAAGAAAAGCCTCCTGAAACGTATTGCCGAAGAAAATGCCGTGAGAAACAACATTACAATTTTATCGGAGGTGGTAAGGGGAAGCATTTTCTCAGCCATAACTGATTTCTCGAATGATGAAGACAGGAACACGAGCCTCGTTGTAATGGGAACCCATGGGATGAAAGGGATGCAGAAGCTTACCGGAAGCTGGGCCCTTAAGGTGATCGTCAGGTCGAAAGTGCCCTTCATCGTTGTGCAGGATCCCCCTGTTGACCAGAACAGGTATCACAACATCGTCTTCCCGGTCGATTTCAGGGTAGAGGATAAGGAAAAGATGGGAATGGCAATCTTCATGGGGAAATACTTCGATTCAAAGATCCATATTCTGAAAAGCAGTCCATCGGATAAGGGGCTTGCAGCAAAGGTTAACAAAAACCTCAATTTTGCAGTCAAATATCTGATCCAGAACAATATGGAATATGAAATCCATGAGACCAAGTCGGGTAAGACAGCACAGAAGACAATCGACTTTGCGAACAAGATCAACGCCGACCTCATTCTCATAGTGACAACCAAGAGTCCGACCTTTGCCGATTACATGCTTGGGGCGTCGGAGCAGGAGATCATTGCAAACAGTTCGAGGATCCCGGTTTGCTGCGTCAATCCGAAGGCATCATTTGCCAACTCTTCGCAGTTTATGGGAGGCTGGCAGGCTTAGGAGAGGGTTGTAAAACCCAATCCCATCCACTATCTTCGCATACACATATTCATTCAACTATTGGCTCATGTCAATTGTAGTACAGGGCGTTACAAAGCTATATGGCAGTCAGAAAGCCCTCGACAACGTTTCGTTTGAGATAAAGACAGGCGAGATCGTAGGATTTCTCGGTCCCAATGGTGCGGGTAAGTCGACAATGATGAAGATAATTACCGGCTTCATGCCTCCTACATCGGGAAAGGTGTTTGTGAACGGCATCGATACTGCCGGAGGGTCGCTCGAGATCAAGAAGAGGATCGGGTATCTGCCCGAAAACAACCCGCTTTATCCCGAGATGTATGTAAGGGAATACCTTCAGTTTGCCGCCTCTCTTTACAAATCGGGGCTGCCCATCAGGGATCAGATTGACAACATTATAAAGATAACCGGACTGGAGCCTGAGCAGAAAAAGAAGATTGGTTCACTTTCGAAAGGCTACCGTCAGAGAGTGGGTCTGGCGCAGGCTCTTATACATAATCCCGATGTCCTTATACTGGATGAAGCCACCACCGGTCTCGATCCTAACCAGATAGTTGAGATCAGGAATCTGATCCGTGATGCGGGCCAGGAAAAGACAGTGATGCTGTCCACCCATATCATGCAGGAGGTTGAAGCGATATGCGGCAGGGTTATTATCATCGACAAGGGAGTAATTGTTGCCGATGAGGAAAAGAGTGACATCTATTCGAAGATAAGAAGGGCACAGCAGACCATTCTCGTGGAGTTTGACAGGGATACGGATGAAGACCTCCTTAGGGCGATACCGGGGGCCGGAACAGTAAGAAAGGCAAAGGACAGGATCTGGATAATCGAGGCGCCGGGTGAAACCGATATCCGTCCGGCAATATTCTCATTTGCAGTCAGTAACAATCTTACAGTACTTTCGCTTCAGAAACAGGAAAGCAATCTGGAGGAGGTGTTCAGGGAGCTGACGTCCTGACGGGGTCGGTAGCTGATGAATTTTTTTAACCACGGAGTCGCACTTGATCATACAGGCATCACTGGATATCAAGAAATTAACCACGGAGTAACACGGAGTTTATCACGGAGTCTCACGGAGTTAATCAATTCTTCGTCCCCCCTTCTCCTCTTCTTCCTTTCTCCCACTCATCTTATTCACGCCTCACGCCTTATCTCTTGTTTTTCTCTGAATAATTTGTTTCCTTTGCCCCTCAGAATATGGTGGAGAAATTTGAGCTGATTGCAACCACAGGAAAAAATGCTAAAACGCCTCTATCCCGGCTTTCCAGTCAACCATAATTCCCATCATTTGTTGATTAGTTAACTTAACAATTAAGATATGGGTTATCTATTTACATCCGAATCAGTTTCGGAAGGGCATCCCGACAAGGTTGCCGATCAGATATCAGACGCTCTTCTTGACGAGTTCCTCAAGTGGGATCCCGAATCAAAAGTGGCCTGCGAGACATTTGTAACAACAGGTCTTGTCCTTTGCGGCGGCGAAGTCCGAACCGAAGGCTGGGTTGACGTTCAGGAAACGGCCCGCCGTGTGATAAGGGAAATCGGCTATACAAAAGCTGAATACAGGTTCGACTGCGATTCGTGCGGAGTGATTTCCACGATTCATGAGCAGTCGCAGGATATCCGTCAGGGAGTTGACAGGGAAAAGCCAGAGGATCAGGGAGCCGGCGACCAGGGCATGATGTTCGGCTACGCATGCCGCGAGATGGACAATTACATGCCACTCAGCATCGAGCTTGCCCAGATTCTTTTGAAGCAACTTGCTGCCATCAGGAAGGAAGGGAAACAGATGAAGTACCTCAGGCCCGACAGCAAATCACAGGTAACGGTTGAATATGATGACAACAACAAGCCTGTCAGGATCGACACAATAGTCATCAGCACCCAGCATGATGAATTCGTTCTGCCCGGAAATAATTCTGCAAAGGCAGCTAAAAAGGCCGATCAGGAAATGCAGAATAAGATAAAAGATGATCTGATAAAGATACTCCTTCCCAGGGTCAAAAAACTGCTCCCTAAAGAAATTGGCAAACTCATCAATGACGATGTGAAGCTTCTGGTCAACCCGACGGGTAAGTTCGTTATCGGGGGACCTCACGGTGATACCGGACTCACGGGCAGGAAGATCATTGTTGACACCTACGGCGGACACGGAGCACATGGAGGAGGCGCTTTTTCAGGGAAAGATTCATCCAAAGTTGACAGGTCGGCAGCCTATGCTGCAAGGCATATCGCCAAGAACCTGGTGGCTTCGGGAGTCTGCGACCAGGCGCTTATCCAGATAGCCTATGCAATCGGGGTGGCACAGCCGGTGGGACTTTATGTAAACACATACGGCACTGCAAAGGTAAAGGACAAGAAAGGCAGGATACTGCACGACAGCGAGATAGCAGCCGTGCTTAACGAGTTGTTCGACCTAAGGCCATATTTAATTGTCGAACGTTTCGGACTGAAGAACCCGGTGTTCCTTTCAACGGCAACCTACGGTCACTTCGGACGCGTAAATGAAACCAGGGAGGTGGAGGTTTACTACCCTGTAAAGGGCTCGAAACCCGTCGGAACCAACGGAAACGGCAAGGAAATCTATAAGAAGAAAGTTGAGTTCTTCGCATGGGAGAAGCTGGATTATGTTGAGAAGATAAGGAAGGCGTTCGGTTTGAATTAGGTTAATTGGTTCTGCCAGCTTTGCACTTCGTAGCTTTCTTTGAGAACCGTAGCTTCAGCGGAGGTTCTAGCGAAGAAGTGTCCTGCAAGTCATGCCAGTCATGCCAGTCCAAATCCTATCCTGTTTTGTGCGGTTTTTATGACTCAAAAGTGTAACTG
>JAVEXG010000102.1:0-12991 GCA_034004115.1 Bacteroidales bacterium
ATGGATGGGCTGGCCTGTAGGAGTTGAATATGCCGAATCGTCAAATGTTGAAAACGCCGGGAAGCTGAAAGGGAAACTGCTTCTTCTGAACGGCGAGATGGATTACAACGTTGATCCGTCATCAACCGCTCAGCTTGTAAATGCTCTAATAAGAGCCGGTAAGGATTTTGAATATGTACTTCTTCCCGGGGCAGGGCACTCGAGCGGGGGTGTTTACGGAGAGCGAAAACGCCGCGATTTCTTTGTAAGGAACCTTCTGGGGCTTGATCCTCCTGACTGGAATATGCTTGAAAAATGATTTTTTTTCTGATATTTGCGGCCTGATCTTTTCAAGTGTACAGTAAAAGAAATACGATATTCTGGGCGGTTATTGCATGCCTTCTGTGGTCGACCGCATATGCCGGAATAAAGCTCGGGCTGCAATATGATACCCCGCTTCATTTTGCAGGAGTGAGGTTCATCATATCAGGACTGATGCTTCTTCCCTTTACTGTCAAACCGGCAACGTACTTACGGATGATCAGGGAGAATTACAAATTGGTTCTTTCAGTGATGGTTCTGCAGACGCTGATGAATTATTCCCTTTTCTATCTTGGAATGGATCTTGTTCCCGGTGCCCTGGGTGCTGTGATAGTAGGATCCCAGCCGCTTGTTACTGCAGTTGTTGCAGCTATGATGCATGATGAGGAAAGGCTGACAAGAAGCAAGATAATTACAATAATATTCGGAATTTCGGGAGTGATACTTATAAGTGCCGGCAGGCAGGCATTCAGGATTGGAACGGCTATGGAGTTTTTGGGAGTGGTGTTAATTCTTGGAGCGAACATTGCCACAGCAGTCAGCAATGTGATCGTCTCTCTTAAAAGCAGGGGTATGAATCCTATTGTTCTCAGTTCGTTCTCCTTAGGTGTCGGAGGAGTAATCCTCTATCTGGTTTCCATTCCTGTAGAGGGCACCGTAAGGGATTACAGGCCTTTCCTTTACTGGGCCGACCTTGCCTGGCTGAGTTTCATGTCGGCTTTTGCATTTTCATTGTGGTTCAAATTGCTTCAGAGGCCGGGGGTGAAAGTATCTGAACTGAACCTGTGGAAATTCATTATTCCTGTTGTGGGAGCTATCCTCAGCTGGCTCCTTGTACCGGGAGAACACCCCGAAATGCTGACAATTGCCGGGATGGTTGTTATTACTCTTTCACTGATTCTTTTCTTTGTGACTTCAGGGAAAACAAAATCCGTGACAACTGGTAAACAATGAAAAAGAAACTTTTTGCACTGATTGGCTATGCATTTTTCTTGCTGGTTTTCTTCTTTGCAGCCAGGCTTGTGTTTCTGCTTGGAGAATACAAAAATTCTGCGGAGCTGGGATTCAGGGTACTTGCCGGGACCTTTACACACGGAATAAAACTGGATATTTCAGCAAGTGCATATATCATGGCGATCCCCATGCTGATACTTATTCCCTCACTATGGTTTAGGGGAGAATGGTTCAGGCATTTCATGAGGATCTACACCTGGCTCATGCTGCTGATATCCTCCCTCATCATTGTCGGAGATTCGGTTTTGTACTCCTACTGGGGATTCAGGATGGACTACACCCCTTTGCTGTATCTGGACAATCCCGGCGAGGCAGCGGCCTCTGTT
Organism: Bacteroidales bacterium; assembly: GCA_034004115.1. GTDB lineage: Bacteria > Bacteroidota > Bacteroidia > Bacteroidales > VadinHA17 > LD21. The sequence continues at coordinate 1,641 of JAVEXG010000102.1, forward strand.
ACATCATTGCAGATTGCAGGATTTGCCCTGACTGTAATTTTGTTAACAGCAGGATTTGGATGGCTGTATAAGAGATACATTGACAGAATGTTTTCTGACCCTGGCATTATCCCGTACAGAATACCTGCCACGCTTGTCTTCATGTTGCTTTTTGGATCGCTGATCATACCCATCAGGGGAGGAGTGGGGCTTGCCCCGATTAATGCCGGAACTGTTTACTTTTCCGAAAATCTGTTTGCCAATCACAGCGCCGTGAATGTCGTCTGGAATGTGGGCAGTTCATGGTTCAACAGGAAACCCTCTGTTAATCCATATTCTTTCGGGGATCTGGAGCAGTCGGTTGCAATAAGGGATTCTCTTGCAGTGAAAACAGATTCAGTTGTGTATGTACTAAACACAAAACGGCCGAATATTCTTCTGGTTATTATGGAGAGTTTCGGGAACTTTCTGGTCGGATCGCTCGGAGGCGATAGTGCGACTACTCCCAACCTGAACAGACTGAGTAAGGAGGGACTTCTATTTACTAATTTCTATGCATCAGGCAATCGTACGGATAAGGCGCTTCCTGCTGTATTAAGCGGTTATCCTGCACAGCCGGCTGTTTCGATAATAAAGGAACCCAGGAAAACCCAGTCCCTGACAAGCCTTGTAAAGATACTCAATGAAGAAGGATACACCAGTTCATTCTGGTATGGAGGCGACATTAATTTTGCCAACATCAAATCATACCTTATAAGTTCCGGATTCCGTCAGATTATAAGCATGGACCATTTTTCCCCTGATGACTACAATTCGAAGTGGGGTGTCCACGACCATGTTCTCTTCAATACCCTCCGCGATTCAATGGCTGTTATGGAGGGGCCTTTTTTCAGGGTTGTACTTACCCTCTCGAGTCATGAACCTTTCGATGTCCCGATGGAGCCTGTATTCGAAGGTAAGGATGATTTTGCAAAATTCAGGAACTCAGTTTATTACACCGACAGGTCAATTGGAAGCTTTATCGACTGGGCAAAGACTACTGAATGGTGGAGCAACACCCTTGTGGTACTTGTGGCTGATCACTGCAGGCTGAGTGCCCCAGAGGACCGAGTGTATTCTGAAAATGTCTTCAGGATTCCCATGCTCTGGCTCGGAGGCGCCATTCAGAATCCAGGAACCAGGATGAACAAGACCGGATCACAGGTGGATTTCCCGCTTACTCTGCTCAATCAGATGGAGCTTGACGGACAATTTCCGTTCTCAAAGGACATATTTTCGGAAGAATCAGGATCCTTTGCTTTCTATGTCTATAATGAAGGATTTGGGTTTATTACCGACAGCTCAAAGCTGATTTATGATCATAAGCTCGGATCACCGGTTGTCAGTGAGGGATCAGATCCCGGTAATAACGAACGGCTTGGAAAGGCATTCCTGCAGGTTCTGTATGATGATTATATGAAAAGATAGGTCAGAGCTTTTCAAGCTCTATTTCTTCGTCATCGCGGATTTCCACCATCCTGCCATTTTCACACTTAATGGTTCTGGCACTGAATTTCTTAACTATTGTGTAATTGTGGGTGGCAATTATGACAGCCCTTCCGGTGGTGCTTATATCCCTGAGCAGACGGATAATGCCTTCTGACGTCTCGGGGTCGAGATTGCCGGTCGGTTCATCAGCCAGAATTATTTCGGGATTATTAAGCAAGGCCCTTCCTATCACTACCCTCTGCTGCTCGCCGCCAGAGAGCTGGTGAGGCATTTTATATCCCTTCAGGCTCAGTCCAACCTTTTCGAGAACCTCATTGATCCGCTTCTCTATTTCATCCTTGTTCTTCCATCCCGTTGCCCTGAGAACGAATTCAAGGTTTTCGTTGACAGGTCTGTCTATCAACAGCTGGAAATCCTGAAAAACGATACCTATCTTCCTCCGGAGGTAAGGGATCTCCCTTGGTTTTATTTCCGAAAGATTATAGCCGGCAACCGTACCAGTACCCTCTTTCAGCGGAAGCTGAACATTGAGAGTTTTAATAAGGCTGGTTTTCCCGCTTCCTACCTTTCCCACAAGATATATGAACTCACCTTTTCTTACACTCAGGCTGACATCTGACAGAACCAGGTGATCCTGCTGCCAGATGCTGCAGTTCGATAGTTCAATGATTTTATCTGAAGAATGGGGTTCAAGCATTACTTTAAGGTTGATTTTGTAAAGTAAACAAAGAAATGATAAATAATATTTATATGTTGATAAAATCAGTAATAAAGGCCTGAAGCCCCCGTTTAATAATTGTATTTTTGCTTGTGCTGAATAGTGTCTTTTGTTGGTTTATGTTACTTATTATCAGATTATTAATGGATCAGGAGGATTCCTGGTTTACAATGCATTTAACAGATAGAAGACTAAAAAATGCGAGTTATGAACATTAGAAAGCTACTCTTTATATTCATTCTTTTATTTATTGCAGTTGCACAGGCATTTCCTCAGGATTCTTTCTCCGGCGACGATATCCGGTCAGAATTCAACCGGGCCATGGATCTTTTCAACAAGGAGAAATACGCACCGGCAATAAGGCTGTTCGACTCCTATATTCAGGATGAAAAGGATAATCCCGGCATTCAGCTTGAAGAAGCCGAGTATTACGCGGCACTTTCGGCCCTGAGGCTTTTCAATCCCGATGCTGAATACAGGATGCTGATCTACATGTCAAGGCATCCGGAAAGCCCGAGGCTGAATGAAGGCAGGATCTCCCTGGCGGATTATTTCTACCAGAACAAAAGCTACAGGAAGGCCTGTACTTATTATGAGACTGTCAATCGTTTCGAGCTGAGCGACGAAAAATTGCCGGAATATTATTTCAGGTACGGCTACTCATTGTATGTGAAGGGAGACAAGGCCAAAGCCCTTACAATGTTTTCGGAGATAAAAGACAAGGATACGGAATACTCAGCGCCGGCAATTTACTATTTCTCTCATATTGCATACGAACAGGAGATGTATGAGACTGCTCTCGAGGGTTTCAACAAGCTGAGGGGAGACGAAACGTTTGGTACAATAGTTCCTTTCTACATTACCCAGATCCTGTATCTCAAAAAGGATTATGACGGTATACTGGAAGTATCTCCGGAACTCCTTAAGTCGGCTCCGAAGGAGAGAGCAATTGAGATGTACCGCTTTATCGGAGATGCATATTACAACAAGGGTAATTATGCCGAAGCTCTCACTTACCTGGAGCAGTACAACGCAGGAGCCAAATCGAGCGAGCGGGAAGACAGGTATCAGCTTGGTTTTTGCTACTATAAGACTGGAAATATTGACCAGGCAATCAAAACACTCCTTAGCGCCGGAGCAAAATCTGATATCCTCAGCCAGAACATCTGGTTTGTGCTTGGCGACTGTTATCTGAAGGCGGGTGACAAAAAGAGGGCCCAGTTTGCCTTTGGGCAGGCTTCACGGATGAATTTTGATGAAAAGCTTAAGGAGGAGTCACTGTTAAGTTATGCAAAACTGACCTACGAGACATCCACCTCTCCTTTTGGTGAGGCCATTGGAGCATTTCAGGAGTATATTGATCTCTATCCCAACTCCCCGAAGGTTGAGGAAGCATATAATTATCTGGTGGCGACCTTCACTGAGGTAAGGAACTACCAGGCGGCATTATCGGCCCTCGACAGGATACGGAACAAAGACAGCAGGCTTGAGTCAGCCTATCAGAGGGTGGCTTTCTACAGGGGCCTTGAGCTTTTCAAGAATATGCAGATTGAAGAGTCGATCGGTATGTTCGATAAGTCTCTGCAATACGAGAGACACAACAGGGAGCTTAAGGCAAGGGCGGTTTACTGGAAAGCTGAGGCAGAGTACAGGACCGGTCAGTACGAATCGGCCAGAAATGGTTACACGGCATTCATGGGACTTCCCGGTGCGATGACCCTTCCCGAAGCAGCGCTGCTAAGATATAATCTGGGTTATGTCTGGTTCAATCTGAAAGATTATAACAAGGCTCTGACAGAGTTCAGGACTTTTGAGTCGGGAGCCGGTGCTTCCAGACCTGAAGTATTATATGATGCCAGACTCAGAATTGCCGATTGTTATTTTATTAACACAAATTACGCCCAGGCGGTAAGCTACTACGATAAGGTAATTGCGTATGGAAAGGATAATGCCGATTATGCCCTTTATCAGAAGGGTTTCTGTCTTGGACTGACTAATAATAATACTGGCAAGACCGAGATCCTCACATCCCTTGCAACAAGATACCCATCATCTCCGTATGTGCCCAATGCAATATACGAAAGGGGCAGGGCATATCTTGTGATGGAAGACTTCCGCAGGGGCGAAGCCGACTTTATCAATATAATTGCAAATTATCCTTCGAGTTCCTATGTTCCCCAGGCAATTGTTCAGTTGGGGCTTCTCTATTACAACCAGGGTGAAAATGAAAAATCAGTGGCTCAGTTCAAGAAGGTAATTGAGAACTACCCTTCAACGCCTGAAGCCAGGTATGCAATGACAGGTTTGAAGAATGCTTATGTCGAGATGAATGACGTCGAAAGTTATTTTTCCTATGTGAGAAATCTGGGATTCGGCGATGTTAGTGTAACAGAGAGGGATTCACTATTGTATGTTTCGGGAGAGAACCTTTACATCGCGGGTAACTGCACAAGAGCCTCGGAAGTATTCCGGAATTATCTGAGGGAGTTCCAGAACGGGAGCTTCAGGCTGAATGCACAGTTCTATCTGGCTGAATGCCTTAATTCATCAGGCAGCAAGGACGAAGCCCTCGGCTACTACAGGGAAGTGATAAAAACTCCCAACAACCAGTTCATGGAGCAGGCTTTGATCACCGCTTCTGCCATTTTATATGACAGGGAGGAATACTCTGATGCCTTTACATACTATGAAACCCTTGAAAAGATAACAACAACTCCGGAGTTCAAGCTGATCGCCATGAGGGGCCAGCTTAGGTCGGCATATCAGGATGGTGATGCCCAGAAGAGCATTCTGGCGTCGGAACGAATCAGGAAAGCTGCAAAAGTTCCGGAGGAACTGATGCGGGAGGCTGTCTTCATAAGTGCCAAGGCTCATTACAGTCTGAATGAATTTGATGAAGCCCTTAAGGATTTCAGGATAACATCGAATGAAGTTGTCAGTGCTGAGGGCGCAGAGTCAAAATACAGGGTGGCTGAGATTCTGTTCAAAAATGGTAGCACAGACGAGTCAGAAAGGATAGTGAACCAGTTTATCGGGCAGAATTCACCTCATCCATACTGGACGGCCAGGATGTTCCTGTTGCTTGCAGACATAAGCATTCAGAAAGGCGATACTCTCCAGGCCAGGGCAACGCTTCAGAGCCTTCAGGAGTACTATACCGTCCGTGACGATGGGATTCTTGATGAGGTGACGGCCAAACTGGCTTCACTCGATAAGGGTAACTGAACATATTGTTTAAAGAAAACGTGCTGATAATGATAATAAAGAAAACCATATTCGTTTTGATCCTCGCAATGATTGTATGTCTGCCGGTCCGTGCGCAGCAAGAGGATCTTAAAAGAGAGGTGACACTTTACAATCCATACAAGCCTTCTCTTTCCGATGCCAGGAAGCTGAGCTTTCTTCCTGACATTATCGATACTGCCAGTATTAATCCTGTTTTTTCCTATGATGTAAACTCTGACCCATATAACCCCACTCATTCAATAAGCCCCATCAAGTCGGCATCATTGCTTGCTGATCCTCTTCCAAAACTATACAAGAGCTATGTCAAGGTGGGGATGGGAAGCAACACTACACCGCTCGGTGAACTGAGCATAACCAATCACAGATCAAAAAAAGGCGCTGTCGGTATTTATGCAAAGCATTATTCATCGAATGGAAAAGTGCCGCTGGAAAACAAACAGAGTGTGTATGCGGGTTTCATGGATAATGATGCATCAGTTTTCGGCCGAAAATTTTTCAGAAACAGCTATCTCGATCTCTCTGCCGATTTTATTCAGAAAGCCAGGTATGCCTATGGATACAACACTGAAGCACCTTATGAATTCCTGAAAAAGGACATAAGGCTGAGTTACCTTGATGCCGGTGCCAAATTCTCTCTGGCATCGCTTAACCTTGATTCTGCCGATCTTTCATACGATCTTGGAGTTTCGTACGATTATTTCCGCAATGCGGGTGAAGGGAATATGAACCATGTCGGATTCAAAGGGCTTATGTCTGCCCTTTATGAGGGATTTTACCTTGGTTCAGGTCTGGATATTGATCATTATACGCTTTCAAAATCACTTGGGATGGATCCCAAGTACATATTCACGCTTAGTCCCTTTGTAAGGAAAAGCACTGATCAGTGGAATTTCAATCTTGGACTGGGGCTTTCTCTCGAAAAGAATCTTGATGAGAAGGTTAAGGCCTATTTCCATCCCGACCTTGAATTCGGATTCAGCGTAGTCCCTCAATACATAAGGTTTTTTGCAGGATTGGGAGGGAAGCTTGAGAATAATGAACCCATGAATATAATCCGGGAGAATCCTTTCCTGGTTCCCGATGGATCGATATACAGAATACCAAACACAAACCATGCACTGATTATATCAGCTGGGTTGAAAGGGAATAGCGGAATCGGAGGGAATTATGTGTTATCAGCCTCATATTCAATAGTCAACAACCTGATACTTTATTCAAACATTGTCTATCCCGACACTGCCGGTATAGTACAGCGGGGTAATTACTTTGTTATAACGCCCGATGATGCTGAAGTACTTAATTTCCACGGGGAGCTGAGCGGAAATTTCTCGAAAAGGATGTCATTCAACACCTCGGCCAATTATTACAAATACACCCTTTCGGCCAATGATTACGCCTGGAACAAGCCTGACTGGGATGGCAGGTTCGGGTTGTTCTACAATCTCAGGGACAAGATCATTGCCGGTGCGCAAGTCACTGCCCTCGGCAGCAGGAAGCTTCTGGTCAGCCAGAGTCCAACAGGATGGATGACCCTCGAGCCAAAGGTTACCGAAGAGCCGGTTCATGTAAACCTTGGATTCAGCGCAGAGTACAGGTACACCCGGATTCTGTCGTTCTGGGTCAAGGTAGACAATGTTTCCTGGAACCGTTACTACGAGTGGGCATACTATCCTTCACAGATGTTCAATTTCATGGTGGGTTTCAGCTACAGCCTCTGATAAACTGTTTTCTTCATAATAATAACAGCCCTTCCTTGTCAGGAGGGCTTTTTTGTTGTTAATTTCTTTGCCAAATTGTGAATTACTTTTAACTTGTTTTAACTAAAAAGACCTTTAAAAAAAGGTATCTTTGTCCGAATAATTAAGGGGCATAAAATCAATTTGTTAAGTATTCAAAAATTAGTGATTTCTGCTATAGTTGTAACTATTTGTTAGATGTTTTATAATATATTGGAAAGATGAGTGAGAATGAAAAAAAATTGCAGGATAGTGCTGATTACTCCGCAGGGAGTATCCAGGTTCTGGAAGGTCTTGAAGCAGTCAGGAAGAGGCCTGCAATGTATATTGGTGATACCGGAGTAAGGGGATTGCATCATCTGGTATATGAGGTTATTGACAATTCCATTGATGAAGCTCTGGCAGGATTCTGTTCAAGAATAGACCTTGTGATCCATGAAAATGGTTCGCTTACTGTTATAGACGATGGCCGCGGAATTCCGACAGGTCTTCATGAGAAGGAGCAGAAATCGGCACTTGAAGTGGTTATGACCGTTCTTCATGCCGGGGGGAAATTTGACAAAGGTTCCTACAAGGTTTCCGGAGGTCTTCATGGCGTAGGCGTTTCATGCGTCTGTGCATTGTCGACTGAACTGGTTGCCACTGTTATGAGGGAAGGGAAGATTTTCAGGCAGACCTATCAATACGGCAAGCCGGTCACAAGTGTTGAAGTTATTGGCACGACTGACGAATCAGGGACAATGATAAACTTTAAGCCCGATCCGACAATTTTCTCGACAACCGATTTTAATTTTGAAATACTGTCGACCAGGTTAAGGGAACTGGCATTTCTGAACAAAGGTATTCTGCTGACGATCACCGATGAGAGGGAGTTGGTTGAAAACGGCAACGGCGGGAAAATCCGTCGTGAAGAATTCAAGTCTGAAGAGGGTCTGAAGGAGTTCGTGGAATATCTCGACGGGAACAGGGAAAAGCTTATAGAACAACCGATTCATATTGTATACGACAAAACCGATATTCCGGTGGAGATTGCCCTGCAGTACAATAATTCCTTTTCTGAGAATGTCCATTCGTATGTCAACAATATAAATACAATTGAAGGCGGTACGCATCTTGCAGGATTCAAGAGGGGATTAACGAGAACTCTGAAAAAGTATGCCGACGATTCGGGCGCCACTGCCAAACTGAAGTTTGATATCAATGGTGATGATTTCCGCGAGGGACTGACTGCAATTATTTCAGTCAAGGTTGCCGAACCTCAGTTTGAAGGTCAGACGAAAACCAAGCTGGGCAACACTGAAGTCATGGGAGCTGTAGATGTGGCCGTGAGCACCATGCTTTCGAACTATCTGGAGGAAAATCCGAAAGACGCAAGAAACATAGTTCAGAAAGTGATTCTTGCTGCAACGGCACGCCATGCAGCAAGGAAAGCAAGGGAACTGGTGCAGCGCAAGACTGTTTTGTCGGGTTCGGGACTTCCCGGAAAACTGGCCGACTGTGCCGACCGTGATCCTGAAAAATGCGAGCTGTTCCTTGTTGAGGGAGATTCCGCAGGAGGTACGGCCAAGCAGGGACGTGACAGGCGTTTCCAGGCTATTCTTCCCCTGAGGGGAAAGATCCTGAATGTGGAAAAGGCAATGGAACACAGGATATATGAGAGTGAGGAGATAAAGAATATTTTCACAGCACTTGGTGTAAGTATAGGAACTGACGAGGACAGCAAGGCTCTTAATATTTCCGGACTGAGATATCACAAGGTAATCTGCATGACTGACGCCGACGTCGACGGATCACATATCGACACTCTGATTATGACCTTTTTCTTCAGGTATATGCAGGATCTGATAAAGGGAGGTTACCTCTACATTGCAATGCCGCCGCTTTACCTTGTGAAAAAAGGAAAGAACGAAAGGTATTGCTGGACTGAAGAAGAGCGTGAAGCTGCAGTACAGGAATTCGGCCAGGGAAAGGAGTCCACAGTTAACATCCAGAGGTACAAGGGTCTTGGTGAAATGAACGCAGAGCAGCTCTGGTCGACCACTATGAATCCTGAATCAAGGTCAATGAAGCAGGTTACAATAGACAGTGCCGCCGAAGCTGACAGGATATTTTCGATGCTTATGGGAGACGAGGTGCCTCCGCGCAGGGAGTTCATCGAGGCACACGCGAAATATGCCAGAATAGACGTCTAAAGGGCCGGTGCCCTCAGTCATCGGGTTTCAAGGGTTTCAAGCAGTATTGCCTCAATGCCCGCAACAATAGTTTGAGAAGGGCCTGAAAAGTTATTCACCAGAATGCTGAAAGCCATTTTCCTGCCTGATCTGGCAGTAAAATACCCGGTATAACTTCTTGTCCTGGCAAAGGATCCGCTTTTTGCCTTAAGGTTTGAATAAAAAGCCGGGTTACGGAAGGCACTTTTCAGAGTTCCTTCCTTTCCTGCCTCAGGAAGTGAATTCAGGAAAGCTTCCGGGTAAGTTGCTTTTGTAAGCATGTAGAGCATCAGCCCGGACAGCCCCTTTGAGGTTACGGCATTGAGGGGCGATAATCCGCTGCCATCCTCAATGAAGAATCCTGAGGTATCACAACCAGCGTCCTGAAGAAAACTGTACAATACCTGAATCCCCGACCTTGTGGTCCCTTTTCCTTTGAATTGCAGGCCTATCTCCTTCAGAAGATGTTCTGCATAAAGGTTGACGCTTTCGTGGTTAAGGACTTCAATTACTGATACCAGGGGAGGGGATTCAACTTCATCGAGAAGGATCATTTCAGGGGGGATAGTATTTTCAATCCGGGAAGTTGAAGGTTCCCGTGCTACCTCAATACCCGCAGAATCGAGCATGCGGTCAAAAAGTCTTGCCATAAGAAGGGGAGGGTCAGGAATTGAGGCTTTAAGTACGAAGTCCTCCCTGTTTGCCGGGATGGAGCCTGCAATCCAGCCGTAACTGCCATAGGGAGCGTAAAAAACATATCCCATATCAGTGTTTCCATAGGAAACCAGCTGATTAGAGATGTCATACCTGCAGATATCCGGCACAAAGCCGGTAATTTCCGGAACCGACCCTGGCGCAGAGGTTCTGAAATGGATATGGAAGGTGTTGTCGAATAATGACAAACCATAGACACCTGCGCCGTAATAATTTCCTATATCTTCCCACAGCCAGCCGGACGGCACGGGCTGGTAATCATACCTCGAGTCGTCACAAATTACTCTGCCGTTTATGGTTTTGATCCCGGACTCCTTAATCTTTTGTATCCAGGCAGAAAGGAAGCTGCCGTAATGTTCAGTGAAGTAAGGAGAGCCAAGGGAAGGATCACCTCCGCCCTGTATTATTATGTCACCTGAAAGAACTCCCGTCTTTTTTTTAAGGCTGCCAGTATATCCCAGGCGGGTGAGGAAGGAATATTCCGGACCCAGAAGATCAAGTGCCGCTGCTGATGTTACCACTTTCAGAACAGAAGCAGGAATGAGGCTTTCTCCTGAATTATATTCCCATACAGTAGTTCCGTCCTTTGCGTCTAAAATGCATCCGGAAAATGAAGCGCCTGACATAACCGGGTCAGACAGAAGGGATTTTAAAGACCTTTCCTGACCTGAAGCTGCTGCAGAAAGCAGAATGAGAAGTAATGCCTGATATTTTTTTGACATAAGCTTCAGAGTTTGTTCTGTTCAAGGGTCGACAGGAGTCCGCATGCAGCATTTATGTCGACTCCCCTGCTGGCTCTTATTGTTGTGATGATACCCTTTGCATTGAGGGCATCGCGGAAGGCTGCTGTTTCATTTTCTCCGGGGCTGGAGAATTCAGATCCCGGCACAGGGTGAAACCTGATTATGTTAATCCTGCATCTGATGCCGTTAAGTATCCGGGCGAGCTCTTTGACGTGCCTGGGAGTGTCATTAATTCCCTTGAAGAGTATGTATTCGAAAGATACTCTTCTTTGCTTGTTGAAATCGAAGTTCCTGATGATATTCAGGACCTCGTCTACTGTGTTGGTCCTCTGGATCGGCATTAGTTTACGGCGTTCCTCATCGAACGGTGAATGAAGGCTGACAGCAAGATGGCAGCGGCTTTTTTCAAGGAACTCATTCAGCCTGTTCAGGATACCGACTGTGCTTACAGTGATGCGGGAGGGGCTCCATCCATAACCCCAGTCACTTGTCAGGATATCGAGACTCCTCAGTACTT
>JAVEXG010000103.1:0-12988 GCA_034004115.1 Bacteroidales bacterium
AGGCACAGAACCTCGAGATTACAGACAGTATAAACTATGCCAGAAGGATGCAGGCGAGCATACTTCCCGACCTGAAACGCCTGAAGGAACATTTCACCGATGCCTTCGTGCTTTTCTATCCCCGCGACATTGTGAGCGGCGACTTTTATTGGTTCGATCAGCTCGATGAGGACCATTTCATCCTGGTCTGCGCCGATTCAACGGGACACGGAGTGCCCGGAGCATTCATGTCGATGATCGGCTCCACGCTTCTTCAGGATATTGTCACAAGGCAGCGTATAACAAAACCATCGGAGATCCTCTCGATGCTCGACAAGCAGATATTTTCGACCCTTAACCAGAATCTTGAACTGGGTGTGTCGAACGACGGGATGGATATCGTGGTCTGTGAATTCACAATGAAAAACAGACATGTGAGGTTTGCCTCGGCAATGAGGCCGGTGCTGATAGTAATAGGAGGCGAATCATATTACATCAAAGGCAACAGGGCTTCGGTCGGAGGACAGATGGTTGCTGAAAAATACTTTGACGATCAGGAGTACTATCTGAATGAAGGAGACTCCATTTACCTGTTCACCGACGGTTTACCCGACCAGTTCGGAGGACCCGAAGGCAAGAAAATGAAGATTGCACGACTCAAGTCGTTAATAGAGGAGATTTCCCCCCTTGAAATAAAGGATCAGGAGGAGACGCTGACGAAGTTCCTTATGGAATGGAAAGGCGATTATGAACAGGTTGATGATATCCTGTTTATGGGAGTGAAGGTGTGATCATTTATTCCGCGTAAACACCGGGATAAAAAACCGGTATAACCGATGTTGATTCGGTGTTGCTCAGGTTGCCTTTCCTGTCGCGGATATAGAAATCGTATATTATTGAGTCTTCAGCCGAGTTTTCGTAATAGCTGAAATCGACCGAGATGTCACCCCTCAGGATTTTGTTTCTTCCTTCCCTTTCCATATAGGGGATCCTGAATCCCTTTACCCTGTAGGGATCGATTTCGGGGGCAGGAATTGAAACCCCGTCCTCTATCCTGAAGAGTTCGATGAAGAGATTTATCGTATCTGCTTCTTCCGTGCCTTCCGGAGCGTTTAGTCCGAGGTCGCCGTCACCATCCTCGAAGTAGAACTTCAGCCGGCCTGACCGGACCTGATTTCCAAGCTGGTCAAGCGTGTCAAAAACGGTGAAGCTTGTGTATTCGATAAATGGCTCGGGAGGAAGGCTCTCAAGTTTTCCGCAGGATGCAAAAGCAACCAGCGAAAGCAGTAGGGCAGCTGTGAAAGCTTTGATCTTCATATTTAGGTGATAATACCTCATTTCTCACAAAAATCACACCAAAGTAAACTATTTTTTCCTGAAAAATATCCTAACAGGTACTCCGCTGAAGTCATATTTTTCCCTGATCCTGTTTTCTATAAATCTTTTATAAGGCTCCTTTATGCTGTCGGGAAAATTGCAGAAGAAGGCAAAAGAGGGTGTATAAATGGGAAGCTGTGTGACATACTTGATTTTTATGTGTCTGCCCCGTGATGCCGGAGGCGGATTGTCATTCACTATCTTCAGGAATACATCATTTAGTTCCGAGGTTGATATTTTCCTGTTCCTGTTGTCATTTACCCTGTCGACTATTTCAAGTATCTTGTGTATTCTCTGCTTGTTTGTGGCCGAAATGAATAGTACGGGAAAATCTGTAAAGGGCGCGGTCCGGGCTTTAATTTCTTTTTCGATTGCCAGGGCAGTATTGTTTTCTTTTTCTACAAGATCCCATTTGTTGACAAGCAGAATCATCCCCTTGTTATTTTTCAGGATCAGTGATATGATGTTCATATCCTGCGACTCCAGCCCTCTTGTTGCATCGATAAGCAGGAGGCATATATCGGAACTCTCGATTGACCTTATGGCCCTCATCACCGAATAAAATTCAATATCCTCACTGACTTTTGATTTTTTTCTAAGTCCGGCAGTGTCAACAAGAAGGAAGTCGTGTTCGAACTTGTTGAATCTTGTAAAAATCGAATCGCGGGTTGTGCCGGCAAGGGGCGTGACAATATTTCTTTCCTCCCCGAGAAGGGAGTTTATGAGTGATGATTTGCCTACATTGGGCCGGCCAACAATTGCAACCCTGGGTATATCGGGCAGTATTTCTTCCGGCTGGTCGGGAAGCAGTTTCACAAGGTGATCGAGAAGTTCTCCAGTACCGCTTCCGGTCATGGAACTGAGGGTGAAATAATCTCCCAGGCCCAGCTTATAAAACTCGGCTGCCTCAGGAATACGTTCATTGTTGTCGACCTTGTTAACCACAAGGATAACCGGCTTTGCTTTTTTCCTGAGCAGATCGGCAACACCTGTATCCAGATCACTTATTCCGGTTGTGACATCTACCATGAATAATATTACATCAGCCTCCTCAACGGCAAGCATCACCTGCTTATTTATCTCCTCTTCGAAAATGTCATCGGAGTTCTTTACATAACCTCCGGTGTCAATCACCGAGAATGTGACGCCGTTCCAGGTACACGAACCGTAGTTCCTGTCGCGCGTGACTCCGCTAACCTCATCGACGATTGCTTCCCTCGATTCGGTAAGCCTGTTGAAAAGGGTTGACTTGCCCACATTCGGTCTTCCAACTATTGCTGCAATTTTGCTCATTTTTCAGTTTTATGGATTCAGGCTGACTACCTGTATCCGAATCTTTTGAGTATTAACGGCTTCTCCCGCCAGTCCTTTGTGACTTTAACGTACATTTCGAGGAAGACTTTTTTCCCGAAGAAATCCTCCATGTCAAGTCTTGCCTCCCTTCCTGTCTTCTTCAGCTTTTCTCCCTTATGACCTATTATAATTCCCTTCTGGCTGTCGCGGGCAACATGTATCAAAGCCCTTATCCTGATTATTTTTTGCTCATCCTGAAAACTCTCGATTTCCACTTCCGAACAGTACGGGATTTCTTTCTGGTAATTCGTCAGGATTTTTTCACGGATGATCTCGGATGCGAAGAACCTTTCATATTTGTCGGTCAGCTGGTCTTTCGGGAAATAAGGCTCACCGTCCGGCAGCATGCTTGTAATGGCATTCAGCAGGGTGTCGAGATTAAACATTTTCAGTCCCGAGACAGGAATTACAGGTGACCCGGGGAACGTCTCCCTCCATCTGGAAGTAACGATTTCAAGTTCGGTCTGATTACTCAGATCTATCTTGTTCACTGCCACGATGACCGGGATCCCGGTCTCACGTATCTTCAGGGTATAACCCGTTTCTTCCCTGTACTCTTCCTTAACATCTGTAACGTATAGTATAATGTCGGCATCGGTGAGGGCCATATTCACGAAGCTCATCATTGATTCCTGAAGCTTGTATTTCGGTTTCAGGATGCCCGGGGTATCTGAATAAACTATCTGAAAGTCCTCGCCGTTCACGATTCCCATGATCCTGTGCCGGGTTGTCTGTGCCTTTGATGTTATTATGGACAGCTTTTCACCAACCAGTGCATTCATTATGGTTGATTTGCCGACATTGGGATTTCCAAGGATATTTACGAAACCTGATTTGTGATTCATTTTTATTGTTTAGAATATTCCCCTTTTCAGCATGCTTACCTCCTTATCGGTAAGGAATCTCCATTTACCTCTCGGCAGGTTTTTCTTTGTCAGTCCGGCAAAATAAACCCGGTCGAGCTTTTTCACACGGTAGCCCAGTTTTTCAAAGATTTTTCTCACTATCCTGTTCTGGCCCGAATGGATCTCGATGCCTACCTGTGTTTTATCGTCGAGGTCAGCATAGGAGACTGCATCAGCCGCAATAATTTCACCATCAATATCCACCCCGACGGCAATCTGTTCGAGGTCGTTCCTTGTAACTGCCCTGTCGAGGAAAACATGATATATCTTTTTCCTTTTATATTTAGGGTGTGTAAGTTTTCCGGTCAGGTCGCCGTCGTTTGTGAGCAGGAGTACTCCTGTGGTCGCCTTGTCGAGGCGTCCCACCGGGTAGACCCTTTCTGTGCAGGCATCTCCGATAAGGTCGATTACGGTCTGATCGGCATGCGGATCTTCCACCGTTGTAACATAACCCTTTGGCTTATTGAGGAGAATGTAGACTTTCTTTTCTGAGCTCAGCCTCTTTTTGCCATACCTCACATCATCATTGGGCAGCACCTTTGTTCCAAGGTCGGTAACTACCTTCCCGTTGACCGTGATGAGGCCCCGTGCTATCAGCTCATCAGCTTCGCGGCGTGAACAGATGCCGCTGTGGGCGATGAACCTGTTCAGCCTCATTTCGCTGTTTGTGCCTGTTTCTTCCTCTGATCCGGATTTTTCCCTCTTCGGGCGGGAGGCCCGGAGATTTTTCCTTTGTTCCATATGGATTTTATTCAGGATGCAAAGGTACAATTATTTGACAATATTACGATTTAGGGTTACTTTTGCACTTTTCCAACTAAAAGCTGAAGCAGATGCCATTGATAAAATCAATTTCGGGAATCAGGGGTACAATTGGGGGGAGGCCGGGCGAGAGCCTGACGCCTGTAGATATTGTTAAGTTCGCTTCAGCTTACGGGACATGGCTTGGCCGCCGGCATACGGGCAAGAAGCTGATGGTTGTAATCGGCCGCGATGCCCGCAGGTCGGGAAGCATGGTCTGTTCCCTCGTTGCCACAACCCTGAGGAGCCTCGGTATAGATGTTACCGATATAGGTCTGGCTTCAACCCCCACCGTTGAAATGGCTGTTACAGGAACCGGATCGCACGGCGGAATTATTATAACCGCCAGTCACAACCCTGCCGAATGGAACGCACTCAAGCTTCTTAATGAAAGGGGAGAATTCCTGTCGGGTGCCGACGGCAGCGAGCTGCTCGGGATTGCCGGGGCGGAAGATTTCATGTATGCTCCTCTTGATGAGAACGGTTCCTATGTTCACGATGATTCATGGGGCAGCATACATATTGAGCAGGTGCTGGCACTCGATCTGGTCGACCGCGAAGCTGTAAAGGCAGCTGATTTTACTGTGGCAATCGACTGTGTGAACTCAGTGGGAGGTATAATTGTACCGGCTTTGCTGAAGTCGCTTGGCGTCAGCAGGATTATAGAGCTTAACACCACGCCTGACGGACATTTCGCCCATAATCCCGAACCGCTTCCGGCAAATCTGACGGAGATATCCTCACTGACGGCACGATCAGGGGCCGATGTGGGATTCGTCGTTGATCCCGATGTCGACCGCCTTGCAATCATCTGCGAAGACGGATCAATGTTCGGGGAGGAGTACACCCTGGTGGCGGTGGCCGATTATATTCTGGCAGCCAGGCCGGGTAACACCGTATCAAACCTCTCAAGCACCAGGGCGCTGAAAGATGTAACTGAAAAGCATGGAGGACAATACTTCACAGCAGCTGTTGGTGAGGTCAATGTTGTTGAGGAGATGAAGAAACGGGGAGCGGTTATAGGCGGTGAAGGAAACGGAGGCGTCATTTATCCTGAGATCCACTATGGACGCGACGCAATTGCAGGAATTGCACTTTTCCTTTCTCATCTGGCGCATAGCAGGATGAAATGTTCCGAACTGAGGAGGACATATCCCGATTATTTCATGGCAAAGAAAAGGCTTGATCTTCCGGAAGGAGTAAGCTTTTCACGGATTCTCGACTCGGTCAGGGAGAATTTCAGCGGCCATGTGATCGACGAGAGAGATGGTATGAGGATTGAACACGGCAACGGATGGGTGCAGATCAGGAAATCGAACACCGAACCCATCATGAGAATATATTCCGAAGGTCCGACAACTGAGGAAGCTGAAAACCTTGCTGATAGGGTAATCGGAATTGTTAAAAAAGTCAAATAACTTTCTTTTTTTAAGGCCTCTGCGGAATAAAAGGATAACCATGAGTGTCTTTAAACCGGAACCATTGACGGATAAACATTAAAAGATGTTAAAACGTTTAATGGTAGGGTGCAGTTGAATATTTTTGCACCGCGATCATGAGGATTACGGACGGAGCACTAAACTTACAACAATAAAATAATTTGAATATCACATGAAAAAGTCAGTTGTCATTATAGGGATAGTTGCAGTTGTTGCAATAATAGCCCTTATACTAATCGGAAAGGCTGCGAAGAAAAAAGACCTTGCCAATCTGTATGTGGAAGCAAAGCACGGTTTATTTGAGGTGATTGTCTCAACCACCGGTGAACTCCAGGCTGAAAATTCCACGGATATAACAGGTCCCGATTTCACGCAGAGCAGGCAGATAAGGGCGGCCGAGATAAAAATCACCGATCTGGTACCGGAAGGGACCCAGGTAAAGAAAGGGGATTATATCTGTACGCTGGACAGGACATCCTTTGACAACACGCTTAAAGATGAGATTGAAAGGCTTACAACACTGGAGACGAATCTCGAGGTTAAAATGCTCGATACTGCGGTTACGCTAAGCGACCTTCGCGACAACATCAAGAACCTCAGGTTTTCTGTTGAGGAAGCAGAGATAACCCTCGACCAGTCGAAGTTCGAACCACCCACCACAATCAGGCAGGCTGAGATTTCGCTCGACAAGGCAAAACGTTCCCTGGAGCAGTCTATAAAGGGATACTCGCTGAAAGTTGAACAGGCAAGGTCGGATATGAGGACTCTGAAATTCAACCTTTCGGAGCAGCGCGAAAAAGTAGGGGATCTTCAGAAGGTGCTGGCTAATTTTATAATCTATGCCCCGGCCGACGGCATGGTTATCTATAAAAGAGACAGGACAAATGCAAAAAGAAAGGTGGGGTCATCCATTTCGCCATGGGACAATGTGGTGGCAACCCTTCCGGATATGTCATCAATGATATCAAAGACCTATGTTAATGAAATTGATGTAAGTAAGGTGTCCGTCGGTCAGAAAGTGAATATTCTGGTTGATGCCTTCCCTGAAAAGTCGTACAATGG
Organism: Bacteroidales bacterium; assembly: GCA_034004115.1. Lineage (GTDB taxonomy): Bacteria > Bacteroidota > Bacteroidia > Bacteroidales > VadinHA17 > LD21. The sequence goes on from JAVEXG010000103.1 coordinate 6,917, forward strand.
GTCGGTGATTTCCGTTGCGAATATCGGCGAACAGCTTCCCAATGCAGATGCCAAGGTATTCGAGGTGGTCGTAAAACTCGATGATTCCGATCCCATACTCAGGCCTTCGATGACAACCGGTAACCAGATCGTTACCAAATCCGTTGATAATGTTACATATATACCTATAGAAAGCGTTCAGCTCGGTGTTGACAGCATCCCGTTCGTTTACACGAAGAAAGGAACCAGGCAGATAATCGTCACCGGTGATGAAAATGAGAATAACGTAATAATTGAACAGGGTCTTGAACCGGGAACCATGATCCATCTCAGCACTCCGGAAAAACCCGAGAAATACAAAATAGCCGGAGAAGACCTGATTGCAGTTAATCAGGAGCGTGCCAGGGTTAAGAAAGAGGAGGAGAAAAAGGCACAGGAAGAAGCCACGAGAGCAAGGGAGAGAGGTAATGCCCCGGGTATGGGATCGGGTATGATGATGCCCGGCGGACCCGGAGGCCAGAGAGACACTGCTGCCTTAAGGAGGATGATGCAAAGCAATCCTGAAATGAGGCAGAGGTTCGAACAAATGAGAAATGATCCTGCAGCCAGGGCGAGGATGCAGAATGGAGGCAGGGATACAACCGCCCGCACCAGGCCTGCCGGTCAGCAGGGACAGGTTCCCGGCGCCGGATCACAGCGTACCAATCAGAATTAATCTAATAAAATACTCAGGGTATGTTCAAATTCTTCTTCAGATATTTTCACGACATAGAAATTGCCGTTGAATCAATAGTTTCCAATAAGCTGAAGTCAATGCTTACCGCGCTTGGTATCATATTCGGTGTGGCAGCGGTTATTGCAATGCTTGCTATCGGAAAAGGGGCGAAGCAGGAAATCATGGAACAGATGAAAATGGTTGGTGTAAACAACATTCTCATTAATCCGATTATCCAGGAAGCGACCTCTTCAGGCTCGGATGACACTGAAAAACAGGCGAAGAAATTTTCACGGGGGCTCAGCATGCTCGACGTTGAAGCCATCCGCGAAACACTTCCGTCAGTTAAGAGGATAAGTCCTGAAATATCATTCAACTCGGTTGCAATGATGAGCGGAGTTAAATACACCGCAAAGCTGGTAGGAGTGTCGAATGACTATTTCCATCTTTACAACCTGCCGCTCGTCGACGGGGTAATCTTCAATGAATACCAGGAAAAAAACGGCATCCAGGTCTGTATAATCGGAGCCAACATACGGGCAAAGTTTTTCAGTAAGATCGATCCCCTCGGCCAGTATATCAAATTCAACGGGATATGGCTCAAGGTGATAGGAGTACTTCAGAAAACAAACGTCAGTCTTACCGGTTTCGAGGAAAAGGGAGTCAATGTTTACAACGATAATATCTATATCCCGATTCAGACCATGCTTCTGAGGTTTCAGAACAGGGCTCTTGTAAATACAAAGCTTGTATCGGAAGCCTCCACGAACATGATGATCATGGGCGGACCGGGCGGAATGGGCCGCGTTGTGATTAGCAGCTCCGATGCCTCGAATGTGGAAACAAACTACAACCAGCTCGACAGGATTGTCGTTCAGGTTACCGAAACCGAACAGTTGAATTCAAGCACCGAAATACTCAGCCGTATGCTGGCAAGACGTCATTCAAACGTAAAGGATTTCGAGATCACGGTTCCCGAACTTCTGCTCAAGCAGCAGGAAAGAACAAAGGATATCTTCAATATAGTGCTCGGGGTTATCGCCAGCATCTCGCTCCTGGTCGGAGGTATCGGCATTATGAATATAATGTATGCCTCGGTGATGGAAAGGATCAAGGAGATAGGTACAAGGATGGCAATCGGAGCCAAGAAGATGGACATAGTGGTTCAGTTCCTTTCTGAGGCAGTGCTCATAAGTGTTACCGGAGGTTTTATCGGCATATTTCTGGGGGTCATAATGGCTAAACTCATTGAGCAGGTTGCAGGCATCATGACCATTGTATCCTTCTTTTCCATATTTATCGCTTTTGGGGTTTCAGCCGCAGTTGGTGTTGTTTTCGGTTACCGGCCGGCCAAGAATGCATCCGAGAAAGATCCAATTGAATCATTAAGATACGAATAAAATACTAAAGATGAAGAAGATTTTGTTACTGACAGCAGCTGTTCTGCTGCTGTTCCCGATTAGGAATTCATATTCGCAGGAACTGAAGAAACTGACACTTGATGATGTCATGACACTGGCAGAGGAACAGTCGCCGAATGCCCTGATGGCCAAGAACAGGTTCCGCGCAAGCTACTGGCAGTATCGTACTTTCAAGGCAGAATACCGGCCGTCGCTGACTTTTACAGGAACAACACCGTATTACAGCACGGCATTTGAAAGGGTTTGGAACTCCGGATCGGACAGCTGGGATTACAAATCCACAAATATCCTGCGTAACCTTGGTTCTTTGTCTCTCTCACAGAATATAGGATTTACAGGCGGGACCATTTCACTTGACTCCGATCTTACTCTTGAGAACGATTTTGAAAGAGACAAGCGGAATTTCATTACGGTTCCGATCAGCATAGGTCTTACACAGCCACTTTTCAGGTATAACTCGCTGAAATGGCAGAAAAAAACCGAGCCCCTCAGGTACTCAGCGGCAAAGCAGAATTTTCTTGCAAATATTGAAGGGGTTCATTCCCAGGCTGTAATGTATTTCTTTTCCCTGGCCCTTGCACAGAGCAACAAGCAGATAGCAGAGATGAACTTTGCGAACGCCGACACTCTTTACAAGATTGCCCAGGGAAGGTTTGAGCTGGGGACTATTGCTGAGAACGAGCTCCTTGAACTGCAGCTTACCTGGCTTAATACTGAAACACAAAGAAGAGAAGCCGAAATGAACCTCCGCGACAGGGAGATCAGGCTTAAATCATTTCTTGGTTTTAATGAGAATGTCAAACTGGAACTCATTATTCCGACTGAGATACCCGAACTCCAGGTGAGCCCCGATGAGGTGCTTGAACTTGCCAGGGCAAATAACCCCGAAATACTGGAGCAACAACTGACTGTAATGACAGCTCAGAGCAGTGTTGCACAGGCTAAAGCGGAAAAGGGATTGAATGCGAATCTGATAGCCTCCTTCGGAACAAGGGACCAGGATTCTGATTTCAACCTGGCTTATGCCCAGTCAAACCAGCAGCAAAACATCAGGCTGGGGGTAACACTGCCAATCCTCGATTGGGGACTTGGACGCGGCAGATACAAAATGGCTGTTTCAAACCTTGAACTTGCACAGGTTACATCCGACCAGGCCCTTGTTGACTTCGAACAGAACCTGATACTTGATGTGGAGCAGTTCAACCTGCAGAGGGCACAGGTAGCGGTTGCAGCTAAATCGGATACAGTTGCAATGAGGATGTACGAGGTGACAAAGCAGAGGTTCCTTATCGGGAAGATCGCCATCCTCGAACTGAACAACGCCGACACCAAGAAGGACCAGAACAGGAGACAGTACATTCAGGCACTTCAGAACTACTGGAGCTACTACTACAATATCCGTTCACTGGCACTATACGATTTTGTTAACAGGAAACCTCTTGAGACCGAATTTGAAAAACTGCTCGAGTAAAGGTTGATATCATCTGGTTTATTAACAGGGACACTGCAATGCAATGTCCCTGTTTATTTTTAATGTTTTTGCAAAAATTTAATATCTTTGCGCCTCAATAAAGAATATTCGGAAAAATACCTCAAAAATCCAAATTAGAGAGAAATGCAAAACAAAGCAGCTATTATCGTTCTGGCAATTGCACTGGCTCTGGTATCGATATACCAGCTTTCTTTTACCGGTGCAACCTGGAAAGTCAGGAAAGATGCCCGGGAATATGCAGATGGCGACATGGTGAAACAAAGGAAGTACCTCGATTCATTATCGTCTCTGCCCAAAGAAGAATGGAGTTACCTGGGATACACCTTCAAAGAAGTTCAGAAAAAAGAAATGAATCTCGGTCTTGACCTTAAGGGCGGGATGAACGTAATTCTTGAGGTATCGGTTGAGGACATTCTTAAGGCTCTCTCTAACTATAACCCTGACAAAACATTCAATGAAGCGCTTGCCCGTGCAAAGTCTCAATATCAGACCCAGGCAGGAGCCGATTTTCTTAACCTTTTCGGCAGGGCTTTCGGGGAGATCGATCCAAATGCGAGGCTTGCTGCAATCTTCGGTACGGTTGAACTGCGCGACAGGATTAACTTCAACTCCTCAAATGCTGATGTTATGAAGGTTCTTGATACAGAAATCGAGAGCGCCATATCAAATTCATTTAACATTCTCCGCACCAGGATCGACCGTTTCGGGGTGGTGCAGCCTAATATTACCCGCCTTTCAACGAGAGGTAACATACTTATTGAATTGCCCGGGCAGGATGACCCGCAGAGGGTCAGGGAACTGCTTCAGGGAACTGCAAACCTGGAATTCTGGGAGACTTACGAGAATGCAGAGATAATCAATTATCTAATTCAGGCAAATAGTCTTCTCAGGGAATTAGAGGCCAGCACCCTTCCGGCCGACACTTCCCTCACAGTATCTGAATCATTGGCACTGCCTGCTGACACTGCAGCAGGAAGCCAGTCGCTCGAGGACCTGATTAGCCAGGATACCGGATTGGCCGTTGCTGACACACGTGAGGAGTTCAATGTACAGAATCCGCTTTTCGGAGTACTTAGTCCGAGGGTCACCGAACAGGGAGAACCACTGCCTTCAAGCATGGTCGGGCTTGCCGCCGGCATCGACACCGCCCAGGTTAACCGTTATCTGTCAATGAACCAGGTGAAGGCTCTTTTCCCGCGCGACGTTTTCTTCCGCTGGAGCCAGAATCCTTACAAATGGGATCCGAGCGGAACACTCTATGAGCTTCATGCAGTAAAGATCACTACCCGCGACGGAAGGGCACCCCTTACAGGCGACGTGATCACAGGCGCCAGACCAACCACCGGAGTAACAGGTTCGGAAGTGAAGGTTGATTTTACAATGAATGCCGAAGGTGCAAAGACATGGGCCAGGATGACACGCGACAATGTCGACCGCTGCATTGTAGTTCTGCTTGACGATTACGTAAGGTCTTACCCAAGGGTGGTAAACGAGATTACCGGAGGCAACACTGAAATAACAGGTGATTTCACAATTGACGAGGCAAATGACCTTGCCAATATTCTGAAGTCGGGAAAAATGCCCGCCCCGGCAAGGATAGTATCCGATACCGTCGTGGGACCGACTCTTGGAAAGGAAGCCATCAATGCCGGTATGGTGTCATTCATCATATCATTCATAATTGTGCTGGCTTACATGATCTTCTACTATAGCCGCAGCGCAGGTACAATTGCCGATATAGCACTTGTTGCCAACATTTTCCTTATCATGGGAATTCTTGCTTCCCTGGGATCAATACTCACCCTCCCTGGTATCGCAGGTATTGTCCTCACAATGGGTATGTCGGTTGACGCAAACGTTCTCATATTCGAAAGGATCAGGGAGGAACTACGGGCCGGCAAAGGGATGAAGCTTGCCATAGCCGATGGTTATAAAGGAGCCCTTTCCGCCATCCTCGACTCGAACCTTACAACCCTCCTTACAGGTATCATTCTGTATGTGTTCGGAACAGGTCCGATCAAGGGATTCGCAACCACTCTTGTAATTGGTATCTTTACATCGCTGTTCTGCGCGATCTATGTCACCCGCCTTATCTATGAATGGCAGCTAAAGCGTAACGCAAAGCTTTCTTTTTCGATAAAGATGACTGCCAATATCCTGAAAAATACAAAAATAGATTTCATAGGAAAAAGGAAGATTTTCTACGGTATTTCAATAGCAATAATTGTTATTGGCATATTATCACTGGTTGTAAGGGGATTGAATCCGGGTATCGATTTCTCGGGAGGACGTACCTACGTCATCAGGTTTGATGAAAGCGTGAATACGGCCGATGTCTCCTCACGCCTCTCAGATGCCTTCGGTGAAGCGCCTCAGGTTGTTACTTTCGGTTCCGACGACCAGGTAAGGATAACCACCAAATACAAAATAAACGAGACCGGAGTGGATGATGAGGTTGAAACGCT
>JAVEXG010000104.1:0-12939 GCA_034004115.1 Bacteroidales bacterium
ATTAGAATTTGAATCTGAATCAGAAAAGATAAAAGCGATAATCGAAAGATCATTAAAATAATATACTCTGACATCATTTGACCGACATACACCACAACATGTCAGTTTGAAAATTGGCCCGAAATGCTAACACGGACAATAAAGGTAAGTTGCACAAGCTTAAGAGCGACACTACGATAGAATAAAATAATTGAATTATGACAACGAAAAAAGGTTATAAAAGTTTACCCTTGAGTTTTAATCGACGTGCTGTTATTGCTTCTGCGACTGTGACTAAAGATAAAAATGCGATACATTGTTTTACCGAAGTTGATATTACAGAACCAAGGAACTTGATTAAAAAACATTTCGAAAAAACTGGAGAAAAACTTTCTTTGACAGCCTATATTGTAACTTGTCTTTCAAATGTTATTAAAGATTATCCTCAATTCAATTCATTTACCAAAGGCAGAAAACTTATATTACTTGATGATATTACAATAAGCGTATTAATTGAACGTGAAATAGCTGGAGAGAAAGTGCCTGAACCAATTGGAATTAAGCAAGCACAGGATAAAACTTATCTTCAAATAAACAATGAAATACGAGAAGCAAAAAAACAGAAAACTGACAAACTTGGTAGTCTTTCTGGTCAAACATGGTTTAGTTTAATACCGAGTTTCCTTCTAAGACTATTTATTCGGATTGCAGACAAAAATATCTATATGGCTAAGAAGTATGGAAAGATTGCTGTTACTGCAGTTGGAATGTTTAGTAAAGAATTAATTTGGTTTATTCCACATGGGACAGCTACAGTTTTAATTACAGTTGGGAGCATAGAAAAAAAAGTCGTTGAGTTGGACAATCAATTTGTGTCAAGAGAGCATCTGTGTTTAACAGTGTCATTTGATCATGATATAGTTGATGGAGCACCTGCTTCCCGATTCATGAATCAATTATTAGAGACCATTAAAAGCGGACAATTAGTACAGACAGATTTAAAAACAGAACCAAAAAATACCAGCGCCCAATAAGCGGTATAGCCAATAAGGGTTTAGCTTCGCTGAGCTCCCTTCGGTCGGTTCAGAGGTATGCGAAGGTTTGTAGCACGCTTCAAAGTTTCGTGTACCTTGACAGGGAATCGCCCGCAATCCCTTACTGGCAATACTGCCGAACGTTAGTTTTAAAGCATAATCTGAGCAACACAACTGGAAAGTCTTATTTAACCGCCACTGGCCATCCCGCCAAACGTTAGCTGCAAGCTTGTTTGAATCCTCCGCCAGAAATCATTAATTTTATAGTAAAATTAATTGCATTATGAGAAAAATAATTCCGCTTATCGTGATTATTTTTGCAGCTTTTTCTTGTAAACAGAATGAAAATAATGTAGAATTGAATAGTATGATTATCAGAATCTCGGAAATAGAAATAGATCCCAATCATCTTGATGAGTATTTATCAATTCTGAAAGATGAATCTGAAGCTTCAGTCAGACTGGAAACGGGAGTAATATCTATTTACCCTATGTTTCAAAAGGAAAATCCGACTGAAATCAGGATTTTGGAAATATATGCAGGCAAAGAAGCCTATGAATCTCATTTGCAGACACCACACTTCAAACATTATAAGACATCTACATTAAATATGGTTAAGTCATTGAGACTGGTAGATATGGATGCAATAGATTCAGAAACGATGCCCATGATTTTCAGAAAGATAAAATCTATAAAAACAGATCACTAGTGGGCATTAAAAAATAAATGTGCATTAAGAAAAATCTACTGACATGATAATCAACTTTATTGAAAAAAAATTTCTGCTATTCCTGATAGCAGGCTTCTCTTTAACATCAACTGCCCAGCAGCAAACGCAAGAAAGGGATTCAAAAGGGTATATAGCACACGACCCTGTAATGATAAAACAGGACAGTACCTTCTATCTTTTTGTAACCGGGGGCGGTATGGCAAAAAGCACCGATCTGGAAAACTGGACAAAATTAAAGCCTGTGCCAGGTAAGTTGGAATGGGTCACCGAATCCATCATTCCCGGCTATCGTGGTGGCTTCTGGGCTCCTGATATTCAATTCTATAACGGTGAATACTATTTGTATTATTCACCATCGGCATTTGCAAAAAACACCTCGGCTATCGGTGTAATGACAAACAAAACTCTTGATCAGGATGATCCGGATTACAAATGGGTCGATCATGGCATGATTGTACAATCAATTCCGGGACGCGATTTTTGGAACGCCATTGATGCCAATGTTTATTTTGAAAGAAAATGGGGCGGAGAAACTACCGGATGGCTGTCTTTTGGTTCGTTTTGGGGCGGAATAAAGCTGGTAAAACTTGCCCCCGATATGAAATCGTTGGCCGATCCACAGGAATGGTACACTGCAGCTATACAGAAACGAACCTTTGGAATGCCCGATACTGATCCCGGTGATGGGACCATTGAAGCACCGTTTATTTACAGCAGGCATCAGTATTACTATTTGTTCGTGTCGCTCGATTATTGTTGCCGGGGGCTTGAAAGCAATTACAATGTAGTGGTTGGTCGGTCGCGCGATATTCGTGGCCCCTACTTCGATAAAAACGGTGTGCCAATGTATGCGGGCGGAGGAACTTATGTAGCAGGTCCCAACGACGATTATGCCGGTATTGGCCACTGTGCGGTATACGATTTTGACGGAAAAACATATTTTATTGCTCATGGCTACGATAAGCACGACAATGGACTCTCAAAACTAGTTGTAAAGGAAATTACCTGGGACAGAGCCGAGTGGCCAATAGTAGTGTTCGATAAAGTTGAAACCGATGATGCGAAACCGGATGCAGTGATAGACACGAAAGAAGAATAAGTTTTTAGCTACTAAAAAACACGCGTCACCTTCCCGAAGCTCCGGAAAGGCAACATCACATAACACGCGGTCATAAAACATTGGCGGGTGAAACTGCCCATAACACGAAACCAGTCTAACAGAACACCAGGTGAACATACCGCTAACCATTATGCGGTATATTTAACGCCGCTTACCGAAAGACCTCGGCAAGGATTCGTAACAACAATTCATTGCATAGTCCATTTATAAAGAGTAATTTCCTGCCAGAATTCAACAAATAGTCCGGAACCATGAAGTTAAAAACTGCCTTGCTTGTCCTGTTAAGCTATCTTGTAACATCCTGTTTTCAACAAAAAAAGGAAAATATAGAAGGTCCTGATGTTATTGACATTGCTTATGCTTTTGAAAGGAGGGTGCCGGTTAACATAAATGACATTTCAGGAGATTGTGACTATATAGTACTGGAAACAACGGATGAATGCCTTATCGGCAGCAATTATTCAATTTATTCAGATGATCAGTATCTGGTTGCAATTGACAGAAGACAAATACTGCTTTTTGACAGGGAAAGCGGAAGGTTCATCAGAAAAATAGGTAATTCAGGCAATGGCCCTGATGAATATTCGAGAACATATTCTAAAATGCCATATGATGAAGAGAAAAAATCAGTCTATGCTGACAGAAACAGGGAAAGATTTGAATACTCCGTTAACGGACAGTTAATTGAGAAAAGGAGAGGACCTGAAATGGTTTTTGACTTTGTAGACATTGATGAATCAACATATGCAGCATTTATCGATAATTATATGGGGGATGAAAAGAAAAAAATGGTAATATTCAATGAAACAGATTCAATCATTAAAATATTCCCTAATTATCAGTCGTTCCCCTTTAATGGCAGCATTAATGTATTTAATCCAAATTCATGGTTTTACAAGCTGAATAAACAGCTGTATTTTTGCGAAAAATTCAATGACACACTTTTTGTAGTGACACCGGATTCTTTAATTCCCCGGTATGTTTTTGACAAAGGTGTTCATGCCTTCCCCTATGAACTGCGGGCGGATGTGGCCGATCCGGAAAATGAGTATTTTTTTACTCTAAATATTCTTGAGTCGCCGGGATACCTTTTCTATACTTTCAGATTCAATCAGGGGATCTATACTTCTGTATACGACAAAAGGAAAAAAAGCACCCTTGTAAATGATTTTGCCGCGGAATCGGGGAAAGGTTTCATCAGTAATATCAATGATTTCGCGGCGCTGGAGTTATCAAGCATAAACGGGAAAGGTGAATTAACCTGCACCATAGATGCATTTAAAATCAAACTGTGGTTCGAGAAAAATCCTGAAAAATCTGACAAATTGCCTGAATACCTGCAAAAGTTAAGAAATATCACTGATACAGAAAATCCCATTGTGGTGATCACCAGACTCAATGAGTGATCATGCTGGATATTTTCTTTTTGTATCCTTTACCAGGCCGGAATGGAATAACATCAGTTGAATTCAGACTTTTGCCGGCAAGGATTGAATGGGTAAGATGTAAAGCACCGTCAGGCAATCATCTGAACTTTAATTTTAAACCATATAAAAATGAAAAAAGTAAGTCTGACCATGCTGATTGTACTGGCAGTAATGAGTAGCTGCAATGACACTCGGGAAAAAAGCAGTAAAGTCACTCCTGAGATTACAAAGGGAGAAGAGTGCTCTGTCACGGTTTCCGGTGTTGAGTTTACCAAATCGATTAATGGTGCAAAAAACACAGCCACCGTTAATGGTGAAAAACTGGTGCTCACAAGCGATGCCAAATGTGATAATTTTAACGATCCTGATGGTAAACTGTCAAACAATACCGCACCAGTTTTACTTACAGAAATTGACAATACAAAACCTTTTACATTCACGGTTAAGGTCACTCCGACATTTACAGACACCTATGATGCCGGAACAATGTATATCTATCTTAACCCAAAGTTGTGGTTTAAATTTGCATTCGAGAGAGATGAACGCATGAGGACCCGTATCGTGACTGTCAGGACTATCGAAACTTCTGACGATAATAACCACGATGTGGTTGACAGCGCCGGCGTGTACATGAAAATTTCTTCGGACGTAAGGACCATTGGCTTTTATTATTCACTTGATAAAGAGGACTGGCAGCTCGTACGCTTGTTCAGGAATGACTATCCCGTTGAATTATGGGCCGGATTGAGTGCTCAGTCACCTATAGGCAATGGAACCAGTGTGACATTTGAAGAATGTTCTTTGACCCAAAGCAGTATTACTGATTTCAGAATGGGTAATTAACAAACCCTGTAAGAAATGCACGAAGACAGACAGATGCACAGACACTTTCCAGTTTATAGCTTCAGACAAAACAACCTTTCCGGATTGCCGGGCAGCGGGCAAAATACTTTGCTGATCTTATTTAATCTCTCCCAGATTGGAAAAAATAAGTCTGTTTACACAGCATTTCAGACATTTTTGTTAACCTTTATACTTTAGTAACCGGAACAATAATGGATTACATCTTCAGACCACTACCTGATTTTAAATTTCAAAGCAAAATGAAAAGACTAATATGTTTGTCAGTTTTTATGATGCTGCTGGCTGCATTCAATTATGCTTCGGGGCAGGAATTGATACTCAACGATCATGAGTATTTCGAGACTCAGGGCGTCAATGTCCTCGTCTACAGTAACCTTTTCACCGGAGGTTTTAACGATGAGAAAACCGCCGGAATAGAATTGATCCACCATGGCGTCAGAACAGCCCAGGGAGGTGCTGTAAGGCTTTCACACACTCCGGAGCAATGGGATCTGGTTCCTGCAATACCTACCCGGAAGGTAAACCGTGAGTCGAAATCCATCGAGTCGATACTGAGGTATGAAGATTACGATTTTGATTCGAGGGTGGTTGTCACGGCAAAGGGCTCTGGTGTTGAGATATCTGTTTACCTTGACAAGCCCGTTCCCGCCGCAATTGAAGGGAGCGCCGGATTCAATCTTGAGTTTCTGCCCTCTCAATACTGGGGAAAGACCTATCTGATGGACGGGCGTTACAATCGTTTCCCGCGCTATGTGGTAGGGAACACAGTCACGAAACCTAACAGTGAAAAACCAAAGCAATTCAAAGGCTATGTAACTTCCGACGACAGGGGAACCGGCAAATTTATCGATCCGCTTCCTCTCGAAACCGGACATACAATTCTTTTTGCACCTGAAGATCCCGAACGTCTGGTGAAAATCACCTCGCAGGATGCTGATCTTATGCTTTTCGACGGCCGTATGCTGGCTCAAAACGGCTGGTTTGTTGTCCGGAGCATACTTCCTGCAGGAAAAACAGGCAAGGTACTAACCTGGACAATTGAACCAAATGCAATTAAAGGCTGGATAAGAGAGCCAAATATCGGTTTCTCCCAGGTTGGCTACCTCCCCTCACAACAGAAAGTATCTGTCATTGAACTCGACAAGAAGGACAAACCTCTTGCAAAAGCATCGATATATAAAATAGGCGACGACGGCAATGCTGCCGAAGTATTCAGCGGCAATGTCGTATCCTGGGGCGATTATTTCAAGTACCACTATGTGAAATTCGATTTTTCTTCAGTTAAGACCCCTGGTATTTACTATATTCAATATGGCAGCTTTAAAACAAATAACTTCCTGATAGAAAATAACGTTTACGATAAGATCACCGACGCCACCAGCGATATATGGATCCCGATACACATGAATCATATGTTCGTAAACGAGGCTTACAGGGTATGGCACGGCGAGCCTTTCAAGGATGGCTATCTCCAGGCTCCGGCACCCACCGATCACTTCGACATGCACAGACAGGGACCAACAACCGATACAAAATATAAAGGACTGGAGTTGATCCCCGGATTAAATGTTGGCGGTTTCTTTGATGCCGGAGATTTTGATATTGAGACTGGATCGAACATTGGCGTTGTACAGAACTTTGTCCAGACATGGGAATATTTCAAACCCCTGCGCGATCAGACGTTTGTCGACCAGAAGCAGCGTTATGTCGACCTTCACCGGCCGGATGGCGTACCGGATGTTTTGCAGTTTATCGAGCATGGAACAATGAACCTTGTAGCTCAGGCAGAGATTATCGGTCACATGGCATCAACTCTATCCAATTCTGTTCTCGATAATTACCATCACCTTGGTGATGCAGCCTCAATAACGGACGGTCTTCCCTATAATCCGGACCTTGGCCCTTACGAAGTAGCCGCTGACGGCCGTTCGAGCGGAGTTAAGGATGGAATGTGGGCATTTACAAGCCGTAATCCCGGACTCGATCTCATGGCAGCAACAATGTTTGCCTCAACAAGCCGGGCGTTGAAGGGATACAACGACGATCTTTCGGCAAGAGCGTTGCAGCAGTCAAAAAGACTGCTTAAAGAGGCAACGGAACTTATTGCCGCTCAGCCGCAGGGTTTAGGAGGCAGGTTCGGCGGATCAGCAAACATGGGAACAAACCTTCAATTGTACATCTCAACCGGTGAGAAACAATATATCGACAAATTTCAGGAGCTTTTATGGCCTGCACTTGATCGTAACGTAAGCATGAGCATATTGACGGCACTGGAAGCCATACCGCACATGGACGCATCATATAAGGAAAAGCTCCGCCCGTATATTGTAAAGTACAAGGAATACATCGACGGGCTTGAAAAGGATAATCCGTACGGAGTCCCGATCGGCCTTGGTAACTGGGCAGGCAGCGGAGGTGTGGTCAGCTTTGGAACCACTATTTGTTTTGCCAGCAAACATTACCCTGACATTATCGATGCCAGCCATGCTTTCAAGACCACCAACTGGCTGTTTGGCTGCCATCCCTACCACAATTATTCACTGGTGGCAACGGTGGGCGCTGCTCGTCCCAAAGCCGTCTTTTATGGTAACAACAGGGCTGATTTTTCATTTATTCCGGGCAATGTTGCACCAGGTATACTATTCAGAAAACCCGACCACTTTGAAAATTACGACGACTGGCCATTTCTCTGGGGACAAAACGAGGGCACAATTGGAGGAAACACAGCTTATTTGATTTTTGGGTCGGCTTTTAAAAGTCTGGTAAAATAAGAGGTGGCTATTCTGAGCAAAGAATCCCTCCCTGCACAGGCTCCTTCCCCCTTGGGGAAGGTTGGGAAGTTTTGAGTAATTATAGATTTTGTCTATAATTGCTGATAATCATACTGTTTTTACCGGACTTTTGATTCCTTACATTAATTGTATTATTTTACGAAGGAAAATTAACCATTCACTTATAACCTTATCATGGTAACACCTATTTCAGAATGCCTGTATTGTCAGAACAATGAAACATTACATCGCTTAATGATCAAAATATGCGATCTGGAAGTTTCTCAGTTATTTTTATTTAAAGAACAATCTTATCCGGGCCGGTGCAACGTGGTCTATAACAATCATGCAGTTGAGTTTCATGAACTGAGCGACGAACAGCGTAATGCATTTATGAACGATGTGGCAACCGTTGGAAAAGCTATCGCATCAGCATTTAATCCGGCGAAAATCAACTATGGAGCTTATGCGGATACAATATCTCACCTGCATATGCATATTGTTCCAAAGTATAAAGACGGATATGGATTTGGAGGAGTATTCGAAATGAATCCGCAAAAAGTTACATTATCTGATACAGAATACACTGTTCTGATTGAGAAAATAAAAGCAGCTCTGAAAAAGACCTGAACGCATCGCAGATAATATACATAGATAATTCCGGCAATCCGGCACTGCTCATCCGCCGGCCATCAGCCTGCATTATATACTGATAACTAATATGTTAAGTTAATGAAAGCGAGTTCACTATCTTATGTCTCCTTTGGAACTCTGGTTATTTGCATTTTGCTGATTGTGACGGGGTCTCCAATTCTAACAATGCCTGTTGTTAAGGAATCTGCCTTTCCCTTTGGTACTCTTATCTCCTGGATTGGATTAATTGCCTTAACAACTTCAGTATATTTTGCCTTCAGAAAAATAACCGGTTCAGATAGTTCAAGTCACACGATATTCAGGTTTGCATTTAAAAGTATTGTAATTCTTGCAGCATTATGGGGAATCATTGGGTTCCTCCTTGCCGGCAACTGGGCTTTTACATTTCAGAATCATGAGGAATTCAGAGGCAGTATTGAAGCTTCAAAATACTTCTGGACTTTCACTGCCGCATTGGTTTTCATCCCTGTCCTCCTGATTCTTATCTTCTGGTTTGTGTTCCTGGTATGGAAACTTATGAAAAAGATCAATTATTAAATTTAATGACTATCAGGGGGGACGGAGCGGGAAGCCTTTTTATTTTTATGAACTACTCAGGCTGATCGATTTTTTTCGCCAAATCCCGGAAATACAAATTTTCACTACCTTTAGAAACAAGAAAAAAAAGAGCATCAGATAAGAGCAAGAAGCAGCCCTCAGTTGCGGGACATATTATACAAATGACTTTTTTAACAGTAAGAGGTAACCCCATGAAATTATTCAAAGACAATTCGTCACCGGCAAAGGTCGTGTTTATCCTGTTATTAATGGCAGGTGTTATGGCTTTACATTTTTCCTGCAGCAAAACCTCAGAATATCCCATAAAACCCGACCGTCTGGGATCAGGCAAGGTAAAGTGGGCAGAATCACTTACTCCTGACGGATGGACCATGGTAACAAATGAAAACGGATCTACCCTCGGATATTCAAAGAGCTCCGGGCTTCAGATTATTCAGAAAGACGGATACGCCTTCAAGGATCTCAACAGGAACAACCTGCTGGATCAGTTTGAAGACTGGCGTGTTGACTCTGATACAAGGGCTGCAGGCATGGTTAAGGAAATCCCGGTCGATCAGATGATGGGAATGAAAATGAACCCTTTCGGTCTTGGGAGCGTCAACGCCGACGCCCTGGATGATGCCATGAGAAACAGTCTGAAGATCGGTTACAGACAGCTGCGGGCGCCCGGTGCGAATACATCCGGGAGAGTAAAGGCTGCGTGGAATAACTTGGTGCAGGAGTACATAGAAACCCTCGACAGTATCGTCTGTATACCTGCGGTCTGGATAGCCGACCCAAGATCAGGGGACGTATCTGAATGGCCGAGTAACCTTGCCATGGCAGCAACCTTTGATCCTGAAGTAGGAGCCGAATACGGACGGCTGATGTCGGAAGAGTGGCGGGCCATGGGAATATCAATGCAGGTTGCGACGCAGATGGACCTGGCTACTGAACCCCGATGGAAACGTATCTCCGGCACCTTCGGCGAAGATCCGGCCTTGTCGATGGATATGGCCAGAGAGGTAATCAACGCATGGCAATCTACCTACGACACCGCCGGAATTGATCTCGGCTGGGGCGTTCACAGCGTGAACAACCAGATGAAGCACTGGCCCGGAGACGGTGCAGCCGAAGGCGGACGCGAATCGCATACGCGCGACGGGGCTTACAACGTCTTCCCGGGCGGTCAGTTCTTCACCCATCTCCTGCCATTTGTTGCATGTATGGAATTACCGGGTAAGACAAAAACCGTTACAGCTGCCATGACAAACTTTTCGGTAGGCATTGAAGCGGATGGTTCGCCGGTTGGCGGAGAGCGTGTTGCATCAAGCTACAGCCCCTATAAAATCAATACAGTATTGAGAGGAATGTATGGCTGGGATGGTTATATCCTGACCGACTTCAGTATCATTACAGGCAAGAATTTCGGTATGGAAGATAAAACTCCGGCTGAATGCATGCTGGCGATCCTTGAAGCCGGATGTGATGCCTTCGGTGGTGAGGGAAGGTCCGGGCAGAAGGACATAGATCTGGCCATGGAAGCCTGGAAACTCGGTGTTGAGAAGCACGGAGAAGAGGCAATGAACGAGATAATGAGGCACTCGACTGAAAGAATACTGAGAACTCACTTCAACATCGGCATTGTCGACAATCCGTATCTAAGCCTTGAAACAGCCGAAAAGGTACCCAACAACGCCGAACATAATGCCGCCGGATACAAGGCAATGCTCAAATCCGTTGTGATGCTTAAAAACAGCGGAGGTCTTATTCATAAGGCATCGCCCGAAGCCGGAAAACCAACGGTATATATTCCAATGGTGTATACAGCTGCAACTGCCGGGCGTGGAGCCAGACCCGCAACTGCAGCCCCGGCATTCGATCCCGAAGCAGCCGGAGAATACTTCAACGTTGTTACCGACAGGCTGGCCTCAAAACTTTCAGGTCCGAAGGACGACCAGGGAAATCCCACCGTATCGCAAAAAGACATCATCCGTGCATCTGCAGCGGAAATTGCCAAATGTGACTTTGCTCTTGTCAGGATGACCAGTCCTCAGAACGGGAATCCGACATATATGGGATTCGGAGGCATTACAACCGACGGTGAGAAATATACATATCTGCCGATTTCCCTTCAGTACCGTCCCTACACTGCAAATTCGGAATTCGTTCGCCGGGAGTCTCTTGGCGGTGACATGATAGAGGTTACCGAAACATCTCCCGATGGTTATGGCGATTTAAAGTCACGGGTAAAGGAGAATCGCTCCTATTTCGGCAAGACCGCGATAATCAGGAATGAAAGTGATCTGGATCTCGTACTGCGTACCTCATCTGCCGCCGGCAAGGTCATTGTTGCCATGAACATGTCAAATCCCATGGTATTCAACGAATTCGAGAGCAAGGTCGATGCAATCCTTGTTGGATTCGGTGGCGACAGGTCATCTTATCTGCCCGACAAGGCATTCCTTGAGATTATTGCAGGTCAGGTTGAGCCTTCAGGGCTGCTGCCGCTTCAGATGCCTGCAGATATGGAGACTGTGGAGGCGCAATTTGAGGATGTTCCGAGGGATATGAAATGTCATACCGACAGCGACGGCAACACCTACGATTTTGCATTCGGCCTCAACTGGTCGGGCGTGATCAGTGACAATCGCACGGCAAAGTATGATGTTGCTCCGGTTGTCGGTGCACCGCCAAAGTAAATTTCCGAAATCGAGTATGCAGAATACAAAGCGGGAAATTATCGGAGCCGTCCTTAATGCAGCTGGCTTTGCTGTTCTGGCAACAGAGAGTAACGGCCAGCCTCATACAAGTTTAGTTGCTGTAACACCAACCCGGGATTTCCGGCAGATTATTTTTGCGACCTACCGGAATACTCTTAAATACAGTAATCTATCCGGAAACAATAAGGTGGCACTTCTCATGGAAGACGGAAACTGTAATTCAGAGGGCCTGAAGGGAAGCGTTGTACTGACCATTGTTGGACAAGCTGAAGTGATAAGCCCGGAAGAGAATGAAGAGCCTTTCCGGGCACATCTGAAGAGGCATCCGGAACTGGAGTCATTCATGCTCTCCCCCGATTGTGTTCTTGTCAGGGTAATTGCCCATTCGTATCAGGTAGTAAATGGAATTGATGACATACAGTGGATTACGGCCGGCGAACTTGATTCCATCTGACCCGGCATCAGCAACCATTCAAATGAATTTGCAGAACTTTACCTGCCCGAAAGATGCTGCCACAACCATTCATTCTGTTTTTTGTTACTTTGATATGGTAAGAACTATCGGATACATATTATTAGTAATTTCATGCCTTTCATTCATATCCATTCTTATCGTCCCGTGGATTGGATTTACCAAAGTGCAGATGGCAGGTATCACCACCGGACTGATAATTGTGGGTGAGGTCTTGTTTTATCTGAGTTTGTTTATCCTGGGGAAGAGTTTCTGGACCAAAATCAAGAGTAAGCTGAAGTTCAGGAGGGTGAAGGTCGATGACAATAATCTACAGAATCAAAGCGATTCCGTTTAGAGTGTTATTTAACAAATACCCGAGGAAAATCCGGCACGGACAGAATTAATAGTGGCATAATGCATCAGGATCTGACAACCATTTTGTGTCATCTGAAGTCGTATAATCCTGAATAAAATGAAGATAAAATGAACTCCTGATTTGTGACGTCTCGTTAAATTAGTGAGGTTTTGTTTTATAACACACTGAATATGAGTAGTAAAAAATCTTAAAATTGGCTTTTACCGCACTAACACATATTTTTGTTCTGAGCGTTGAAAGAGGCCTGTCGACTTGAGAATAAGTTCAGAG
>JAVEXG010000105.1:0-12678 GCA_034004115.1 Bacteroidales bacterium
TTCCCGATCCGCAGGGGCAGGGGTCGTTCCGGCCCGGTGCAACAGGTTTCACAACCTGGTTTTCCCTGTTCCTTATCCAGTTCATAACATTGGCAGGAGGACGCTTGTTGTTAAGCTCTTCTGCCATGAATTTCATATAGGGCCCGACATGCTTAAAGAATATCTTATATCCCTCGCACAGGTAATTCAGCCCGGGCTCCCCGTCGGGTGTTATCAGGAAACGGTGCTTGGGGCATTCTCCGTGACACATGTATCTCACGTCGCACTTAAGGCAATGCCGGGGAAGCTTGTTTCTCTTGTTTACTCCGAAATCAAACTGAGTCTGGGATTTAGCGAGTTCGATGAGCGGAGTATCCCCGATGTTTCCCAGGTAGTATTCTGGATAAACAAAGTGATCGCATGAATAAATATCTCCGTTATGCTCCATTACAAGAGCATCGCCGCAAGTATCGTTGAAGACGCATAATCCCGGATTCTCCCCGACATAATTGGCCAGGCTGGCATCAAATATCTGGACATAATACCTGGCAACATCCTTTCTTACCCATTCATCGAAAATCGTTATAAGAAATTTCCCAAATTCTGCGGCCGGTACAGTAAAAGGTGCCACACGCGGATGGTTCTGATGAATTGGAGCAATAAGCTTCAGATCATCAGGCATCCGCTGTTCGTTTTCAAATTCAACCACGGGCAGGAACTGGATGAATCCGCTGCCGATTTTTTTAAGAAACCTGTAGGTCTCCAAAGCATAATTAACATTATAGCTGTTGACCACGCTGAGGGTATTGAACTCTACACTGTGTTTATGCAGAAGTTCTATTCCGTTCATCACTTTCCGGAATGTAGGGCGTCCAGATCTTGTCCGCCTGAAGTGGTCGTGATTGTGTTCGTCACCATCAATGGATATTCCTACGAGAAAATTGTTATCTCTGAAAAATTCACACCAGTCGTCATCCAGCCTGGTTCCATTGGTCTGAAAAGCATTTTCAATCTTCTTGTCACCTGCATATTTCTTTTGCAGATCAACAGCCCTGCGGAAGAAATCGAGTCCCATCAGCGTCGGTTCACCGCCCTGCCAGGTAAAAGTTACAACAGGCACCTGATTAACCTCTATGAACTGTCTTGTGAAATTCTCAAGCAGTTCATCAGTCATTCTCATTTTAGAATCAGGTCTGTACAGCTTGCTCTTCTCAAGATAATAACAATAAGTGCAGTTCAGGTTGCATGACGATCCGGCAGGCTTAAGCATCACCTGAAAAGCATCCGGCCGTTTAAGCTTAAGTGCATCGGAATAGAGAAGGGTGGGCTTCATGCGGTAAATGTAGAAATTTTTAATATATTTAAGCAGTTAACCCTTTCATCGTCAAATCATGCAAAGAAGAAAATTCATTGAAATGGCATCTTTCGGCTCAGCCGCCTTTGCCACCTCGTTATATATCCCGAAGTTAAATCAGGAGAAGAAGATAAAGCTCGGCCTTATAGGTTCAGGCTGGTACGGAATGGTTGATGCAGTAGCTGCAATCAAGGCAGGAGGTGTTGAAATCGCAGCAGTTTGCGATGTCGACTCGGAGCATCTATCCTCCAGTGCCTCGGAACTGGAAAAGCTTCAGGGCTACCGGCCGAAGACCTTCAAGTACTATACCGAACTGCTCGACATGAAAGGTCTTGATGCAGTTATTATCGGTACCATTCCGCACTGGCATGCCCTGCAGTTTATTGCCGCCTGTAAAAGGGGACTGGATATTTACTGTGAGAAGCCGCTTGCCTACGATGTTCTTGAAGGACTTGCCATGGTCAGGGCCGCACGTGAGGCCGGCAATATAGTCCAGGTCGGATTCCAGCGCCGGCAGGCCTTATCTTATCAGAAAGCCCGTGAAATGATAGAAGCAGGCAGGGTAGGGGACATCCATCAGGTTGTTGCCCAGATCCATTACAATCCCGGACCTCAGGATACGAAAATTCAGGAGCCGCCTTCATCGCTCGACTGGGAAGAATGGTGCGGACCTGCACCAAAGCTCGCTTACCGTCCGAGCATTGGGCACAAATCATGGAGGCTCGAAAAGGAATACGGCAATGGTCATCTTGTCGACTGGGGAATTCATCATATCGACATTATCCGCAAGATGATGGGAGAGGGCATACCCGGAGATATTTATGCCACAGGCGGAATAATGGCCCTGAAAGGACAGATTACATCTCCCGACACCCTTAACGTGAAGTTTGGATTTAAAAAGGCCCCCGTATTCTGGCAGCACAGACTCTGGGGCAATGGCGATTTGACCAGGGAATTCAACAACGGAATCTTCTTTTACGGAGACAAGGGAACCATATTTGTTGAAGACTCAAAAGTGGTTGTTTTCCCTACAGGCAGGGACGCAAAAAGAGAGGATATTCCGGTTCCTGCTCCCCTGATGCAGGAAAATCACGTGGAAAACTTCATAAAAGCAATTAGGAGCAAGGATAAAAGCCTGATAAGCTGCACTCCCGATGATGCCTTCAAATCAACTGCCACAGTCCAGCTTGCGATGATCTCCCTCTACTCCGGAAGTATTGTCAGATGGGATGACGAAAAGAAGCAGGTCATTGGCAATCCGGAAGCATCATCAATGCTTTCAAGAGAATACAGAGGTGCTTACAAGCATCCATAAATGGAAATGATTTTTCATCCCCCGGGTGAGAATTTTTTATATTTTTACAACCCGTACCCTGAACCCAAACCTAAACCTAAACTATAATTCTGTACTGCTATGAAAAAACCCATCTGTTTTCTGATTTCAGGTCTTTCTGTAATTTTTCTCCTCTTTTCGTGTGGCGGAGCAAATAAACCGGAGCAGCCTGCTCTTGGCATCCGTGCCATTGAAATTATTAAAAAGAGCGGACTGGAGTTCAAGGACCACAACAGGAATGGCAAACTTGACCCATACGAAGACTGGAGGCTTACAGCTGAGGAACGTGCCACAGATCTGGCTTCACAGATGACTCTCGAAGAAAAAGCCGGTCTGATGCACATCACTTCAGAACGCCGGCTGGGACGAGGAGGGCCGTTCGGTGCCGTAGCAGCCGAACCTGCTGCCGATGCCGTAAAAATTATTCCGGAGGATCCATTTCCTGCCTCAGTTGATTACTTAAACGACCGCCATCTTCATTTTCTGATAATCCGCGACAATATTCCCGCATCGCAGCTCGCATCTCGCAATAACAAATATCAGGAGTTAGCTGAACAGACACGTCTGGGCATACCAATAGTTTTCACTTCTAATCCGAGAAATCATGCCGGCAACATTGAATTTGGCATCACCGAGGCCAGCGGTCAGTTTTCACTCTGGCCGGGTCAGCTTGGTCTTGCAGCCGCCAACGATTCATCATTGATAAGGAAGTTTGCTGAAATTGCACGTAAGGAATGGAGAGCATCCGGTATCAGGAAGATCTACGGCTATCAGGTCGAAGTTGCCACTGAACCCAGATGGCGCAGGATCAGCGGCACCTTCGGGGAAAGCCCGGAACTGAATGCCAGATATACTTTTGCGCTGGTTCGTGGATTTCAGGGAAAGGTTATCAACAATGAATCTGTTGTGCATACGATCAAGCATTTCCCTGGCGACGGCCCCGTTTACCTTGGGCTAGACCCTCATAATGCTGAAGGGCAGTGGGCAGTTTATCCAACTGAAGGCAGTCTCTACAAATATCACCTTCCTCCGTTTCAGGCTGCATTTGATGCCGGTGTCAGTTCACTCATGAGCTATTACAACCGTCCCCACAACGAGCTGTCTGTACCTCAGTACAAAGGCATGCTGTTTGAATCGGTAGCCGGAGCTTACAATAAGGGCATCATCGGTGATCTTGCAAGGGAGATGGGATTTTCCGGTTATGTGAATACCGACAGCGGGATTCTTAGCAACACCGCATGGGGAGTAGCAGATCTGTCGCTGGAAGAACGCTATGCCAAGGCTGTAAAGGCAGGATCGGCAATATTCTCTGACTACAATGATCCCGCCGGCCTAATAAATGCAGTAAAAACCGGATTGCTTACTGAAGATGATCTTATTCCGGCTGTCAGGGCATTACTTAAGGAAATTTTTGCTCTTGGCCTGTTTGAGAATCCTTATGTTGATCCGGATGAGGCTCAGAAAACTGCCGAAGATCCCGCCTCACAGGCTCTGGCTGATGAAGCCCACAGGAAATCAGTGGTTTTGCTCCGCAATTCAGGCATCCTGCCTCTTGCAGAAAACAAAAAGGTTTATGTTGAAGTATTTAACGGCAACAACAGTGAAGCCACAACAAAAGCTGTGAAAGAAATGGCAGGTAAGTCGATGAAGGTGGTGGACAATCTTTCGGAAGCTGACGCTGCACTGGTATGGGTGATGCCATCAACCTACCAGATTTCTGCTGAGAAGGGTGTGTCAATCACCCTCAACAAGGACACGGGAATTGATGTTGCAAAAGTTAAATCGATCGAATCGAAGGTACCGACAGTACTTGTGATCAACCTTGTCAATCCATGGGTAATAAATGAAATAGAGCCAAAGGCTGCTGCAGTCCTGGCCACTTTCGGCCTCAAGGGCGAAGCTCTTCTGGATGTATTATATGGCCGTTTCAATCCAACCGGGAAACTGCCCCTGACAATCCCAAAGGATCAGGAAGCAGTTGAAAAAAATGCATCTGACGTACCCGGTTATGATGAAAATTTTGATTATACATACACCAATGCCGAAGGCAATAAATACGTATTTGGCTTTGGATTAAGCTATTAGAATATTTTTCAATAAAGGTTTTCAAGATGCGGCACGGATTGTCCGGCCGCATCTTTTGTATAGGACACCCGCATCCCGTGCCGTACTGATGAAGGACTTTCAGAACTCATTTAAAAACTCTTCGAGGTCATATTGTTTGCACAACTCCCGGTATTCCAGGAGAAGATGCTCGTTAAAGGGCACTCCTTTATCCTTACGCTCTATCCAGGTATCATATTCCTTCTCACCTGCTGTAAAAATACGCGTCTGTCCGGGCATCTTCCTCGAAGCCCTGAGATCTCTCAGGATATTTCCCGTAGTCCGCTTAAAATCATCGGGATCCGTAAAGGCATTGATGTCAATTGCAATGAAAAAATGGCCCAGGGAGTAGGGAACTTTTTTTCCATCTTTCAAGCCTGTCAGCATTTTAAGGAAGGCTCCCTGTTGAAGGGCTGACGACAATATCTCCACAACCGTTGCATAGCCGTATCCCTTATACCCCCCTGTATCTTCACCGATACCTCCGAGAGGTGCAAAAGCTGCCCGGCCTGCTATCAGATCTTCCAAAACTTCGTGGGGATCTGTCTTGCTTTCACCATTTTCGTCGATAACCAGTCCTTTGGGCAATTCTTTCCCGCTTCCAGCAAACAGTTCCACTTTCCCACGCTGTATTATGGATGTTGCGCAATCGAGAAGAAAAGGGAACGGTTCATCGGAAGGGATTCCGAATGTAAGGGGATTTGTTCCGAGCATATTTTCAACTCCGAAGGTCGGAGCTATTGACGGGCGGGCATTTGTGCCCGTAATACCTATCATATTCTTTTTCACAGCCATCAGGGCATAATACCCTGCAAAACCATAATGGGTTGAGTTCCTTACCGCAACCATTCCCATACCGTATTTCCCGGCCTTGTCTATTGCCATTTCCATGGCTTTGTGCGATATTACATGGCCCATTCCGTTATGGCCGTCAATGACTGCAGTGGCAAGGTTCTCCCTTACAACTTCGGTCACGGTAACGGGATTCAGGATCCCATCCCTTATCCTGTCGAGGTATATCGGCTTCAGCCTGTTTACACCGTGTGAATCAAATCCCAGTTTATCAGCCGTTAAAAGGACATCGGCCACTATCCTTGCATCATCCTCCGGTACACCTGCCCTTTGCAATATCTTTGTCATGAATTGCCCGACAGTATCAAATGTTACACTTTTCTCCTGCATGCTTAAGAATTTTAAAACTGTTTAAAAAGAGACCCTGACGATGGACAGGAGATACAGATTATTTGCCTATGCAAAACATATCTCATATTGATATTCAATTCGTTACAATATCGAGGTGCAAACAAGATACACGCAATCTGTAAACATTGTCCCTGAAATCCAGTGCTAAGTTAGTTGTTAATAACATTTCATCCTTAAGATATGTCATTATTGATTGAAGCATTTTGCATCCCCACCCTTCATTAACCTTTCCATATACACAATAAGTATCTTGTATGGACGATTCCCTATATCTTTTAGCGAAGGCAAGTACTATAGCAGTGCCCGTATCTCATGGTTAGCTTCCAGTCCCTGTCAGTGCGTTGCAGCGCTGCAGCCTTGCGGTCCCGAGCTTCAACCTTGAATGATCTGTCCGAAAATATTTGAATCATAAGGACAAGGATTAACATCTTTTCTCTTAAATTAGTCACCGTTTGGGGAACCTCCTGTCCTGGATGCTGAAATTTCCTGAGTTCTTTCTTCCTGAAAAGATAAATATATGAGAATCAAGAAGAAACTTATCATCCTGATCCTGATCATTAACCTGCAGGCAATCTCATTCCAATCCTGTGTGAACAATAACGAAGAGGACCTTTACGGCATAAAACCATGCGATACAACAGATATCACATGGGAATCTCCTGTCAGGGGAATACTTCAGCAGTATTGTGTGATGTGTCATGGACCGTCATTCGCTGCAAAAGGAGTAAGGCATGACAGCTACGAGTCTGAAAAAATTGTTATAAATGACGGAAGACTCAGAGGTGTGATAAACCATCTGCCAGGCTATCCGAAAATGCCTAAGGACAGGGGAAAATTACCGGATTGTGAACTTAAGATCCTTAATACCTGGCTCGATAACGGTGCACCTGAATTCTGAAATATATGAGAATAATCCTTAATACAAAATTCAGCCTCTTGCTGACTGCTTTCTTTTCTGTCCTGGCCTGCCCTGTCAACTACGGTCAGGACCTCGATGCACTGCTCAGCAAAGTATCTTCTGATGAAACCCCCGATTTTATCTACGGGATCTTCAAGGGCACCACGATAATTAACGGACAGTCAGTGGAGCTTGCAGGGAACAACGACCTTCGTTTTCTTGTTTCGCACAGGTTTGGCGCTGTCAACGGCGGCCTGTACAACTTTTTCGGACTCGATCAGGGCACCACCCGCCTGGGTTTTGAATACGGAATAAAGGACAGAATGTCATTCATTATAGGTCGAAGCAGTTATGAGAAAACCTATGACGGCGGCATAAAGCTTAAAATACTCAATCAGCAGAAAGGACCAAGGAACATCCCTGTTGCCGTCGCTGTTTATTCTGCATTCTTCGCAAACACTATGCGATGGGAAGATCCGGAAAGAGAAAACCTTTTCTCCTCAAGATTTGCCTATTCAACCCAGCTTCTTGCCGCGCGGAAATTCAATAAAAACCTTTCCCTGCAGATCAGCCCTTCATTTGTCCATTTCAATCTGGTGCGGTCAGCTGACGATCAGAACAACATCTTTTCCCTTGGATTCGGAGGAAGATATAAGCTGGGGTCCAGATTCTCGGTTAACGGAGAATACTTCTGGCTTTTTCCCGGACTTACCTCTGATGACTATGCAAATTCACTTTCCCTGGGAGTTGACATTGAAACCGGAGGACATGTTTTCCAGCTTCATTGTACAAATTCCCAGCTCATGTTTGCACCGGGTTATATTGCCCGTTCTGATGGAAAATGGACCGACGGCAACGTCTTTTTCGGGTTTAACATTTACAGGAACTTTTCACTTGGCAGAAAGAATGAAAGCGGTTCCGAAATCCTTATCAGACCATGAAGAAAATTATATTCATATTCCTGCTTACAATAAATTCAGCTTATGCTTTGTCTCAGGATAATTATGGGATATTTGCATGCAAAAACGGAAGGATAGACTTTATTTCCGATGCCCCGCTTGAGCTTATCAAAGCCTCCAATGACAGGTTGTCAGGTGTGCTCAACCTGAACGACCGGGCATTTTCATTCACAGTTCCGGTCAAAGCTTTTGAAGGCTTTAACAGCAGCCTTCAGAGGGTCCATTTCAATGAAGATTACATGGAAACGGAAATACATCCCAACTCAACCTTCAAAGGCAGAATAATAGAAGAGGTTGACCTGACGGTTCCGGGACAGTATAAGATCAGGGCCAAGGGCAAGCTTAATATTCACGGCATCGAAATTGACCGTATTATCAGATGCGATCTTGATGTTAAATCTGACCAGATAGAAGCCGAAGCAGCATTTACCGTTTTTGTTGCCGACCATAATATTACAATACCTTCAATACTTAATCAGAAAATCGCCACAGAGATCAAGGTGAATGTAAAACTTACCCTCATACCCTCAGCAAAGTAACTATACTCAATACGGATGAAAAAGGGGATTCTTCCCATATTGCTGATTTTGCTGATGATTGCAGTCCGGGCTTCAGCCCAAACTCCTTTCCTGAAACATTACGAACTGTTCAAGGGCAGGGAAGACTATAATGTGAATATTGTTTACCAGGATAACAGAGGCTGGATTTGGTTTGGGACCGACAGAGGTCTGTTCCGGTTCGACGGGGCTAATAACGTCCTGTTTACAACAGCGGACAGTCTGGCAAGCAACAACGTTACTGCCCTTCATCTCAAGCCTGACGGGATAATGTGGATCGGTCACAGGAACGGAAAAATAACATTGTACAATGGCAAAACTTTTCGGCCCTTCAATCCTGAGGAGGGACTTGGCGAAATAACCATATCCGATATAATATCTGATGCTGCTGGAGTAATCTGGTTCTCAACCCTGGGGGAGGGTGTTTACAGATGGGACGGTAAATACCTTTCAAACATGAATACAGATGATGGTATCTCAGATAACTATATATATGATATTGAACTGGATAGCAAAGGCACGCTGTGGTTCGCTTCCGATAACGGGATTACTAAATTCTCGGACAGCCGGCCGGAAGTTTTGTCAATGAAGGATGGCCTTTCTGACAATATCGTCAGGGTAATCAAGGCTGCACCCGGCGGCCAGTTATGGATAGGAACCGACGAGAAAGGCATTTCAGTTTACAATACTGAAACCGGATCTTTTTTTAATATCGGGGGATGGGAATATAGCGCTGTTACTGGATTAACAATAAACAGGGAACATGAAGTCTGGATCGGAACGGAAAGCGATGGAATAATACAATTGCAGCTTGGCGAACTTAGTTTTAATTACCGGGCTATCAGGATCGCTGCGGGCACGGAGTCAGCAAAAATCAATTCTGTAATCCTGGATTTTGAGGAAAATATCTGGATAGGAGGGAAGAAATTTGTTACTCAGGTCTTGCCTCCGATATTTGAATTTCTGAATGTATCTTCCGGAACTCCGTTTGAAATCAGCTACAGCATTGCTGTTGATGATGAAAAGAATCTCTGGGTATGTAGCGAAAAGGGACTTTTCAGGGGAGTACCAGGCCCATCGGGAACTTTTACCTGGGAAAATATAGGTGAAAGAATCGGTGCTGACAGAATGAATTTTATCTCTCTTTTAATTGACAATGACCGGCATGTCTGGGCAGGAACTTACGGCCAGGGTGTTTTCAGAATAAATCCCGATAATCTTTCTTACAGGTTATTTTCCGACCAGAACGGTCTGAAGGATAACAATGTTATATCGATTTCAGGCCGCGACAGCCTCATCTGGTTTTCAACACTGGGAGGAGGTGTTACGTGTTTTAATACACGAACCGAACAGTTTACCAATTACAACGAGCCTGAACTCATGAATTCATATATTTACGAGACTGCAACCGACAAATCAGGCAGGACATGGATTGCAGGTTCAACAAAATCACCTTTGTATCTTTATAAGGACAGCCTTTACAGGATAAAATATTCCGGACAGCAGATTCAGCAGTTCTACAGTGTTGCAATTGATACGTTGGGTAACGCATGGTTCAATGCCGGTGAGAAAGGCCTTTTAAGAATAGATGGTGATTCCGCAACCTTCTTCGACAGGAATGATGATTTATTTACCGAAAGGATCCAGGCAGTCCAATTCGATGAAAAGAATAACCTTCTTATTGTATCGAACAGCGGTCTGCTTTTTTACAGACCAGGTTCAGGAATTATTCTTGAATTCGGAGAAGACTCATGGCTATCCTATCAGTATCCTGTCCTGAATTCAACATTTACCGACAAGGATGGTAATATATGGATCGGTACTGAAACCGGGATAATTAAATATAATCCCGACTATCTCGATTTCACGGGAAGAAATCCCAGAGTTTTTCTCTCACTGAAACATTTATTCTATGACCCGATCGATCAGGAAAGAAAGAAGTTCAGTTTCAGGGAGAACAATTTCACTTTTGGTTATACAGGGATATGGTTCAGCAATCCTGAGGGTCTGAAATACAGGTACAAGCTTGAGGGGAATGATCCTGACTGGACTTATTCTGAACGCAACAAGACACTTACATATACAAACCTGCCCCCGGGTAACTATTCATTTATTGCCGAGGTGAGCCTCGATCAGCGAAACTGGCTCAGGTCGCCAGATTCTTCGTTCACTTTTTCGATAACGCCCCCTTTCTGGAGAAGATTATGGTTTCTTGCAGCAGTCACAATCCTGTTCTTCCTGGCTGTATGGGTGTATATCAGATTACGCATTAATTCACTTAAAAGGGAAAAGAAAATTCTTGAGGAGGAAGTATTAAAGAGAACCATTGAAATCCGAAAGCAAAACACCATCCTTGAAGAACAGAAAGTCGAGATTGAGAAACAAAGAGATGTTGCCCGTGGACAAAAGGAGAAAATTGAAGCCCAGAAAGAAGAAATCCAGTCAAGCATACATTATGCCCGCAGAATTCAATCGGCAGTTCTGCCGTCCAGGAACAGAATGGATGCACTCCTGAAGGACTATTTTATACTATATAAACCATGTGAGATTGTCAGCGGGGATTTCTACTGTGTTACAGGAAGTAAAAACTATGTATTCTTTGCCGCCGCAGATTGCACCGGTCACGGTGTTCCTGGCTCCTTTATGAGCATGCTGGGTCTGGGCGCCTTAAATGATATCCTGAAGTCGCTGACCCTGATTAAATCCTCAGTGGTGCTCGATCAACTAAACGACCGTATACGTGAAGCCTTGCACCAGGGTGATGAAAAGGATACGGAGGCCAGGGAAGGAATGGATATTTCACTGTGCATACTGGATACAGATTCAAATGTCCTTCAGTTTTCAGGGGCCAATAACCCTATATATCTGATTCACGACAATGCCCTCAGGGAATACCCGGCCGACAGGATTGAAATTGGCAGTTATTCTTCTGTAAGACAGAAGTTTACCAATCATGAGATAAAATGCAGCGAGGGCGACGTTGTATATTTGTTTTCGGATGGTTACACTGATCAGGTTGGAGGCAGAGACAGAAAGAAATACAAGTCACAAAAATTCAGGGAGTTCTTATTGTCTGTTCATAACAAAAGCGTCGAAGAGCAAAAGCATTTGCTGGATCATGAAATTGAGACCTGGAAAGGCTCGTATGAACAGATTGATGACATCCTTGTAATGGGGATCAGGATTTCAAGCCCCGTGGAAGGCTGAATAAAAAATTACTCTGATGAATTTATTGTTTCATCTTTGTATTCCGGATCCTTCTGAATGAATTCAAAAGGCATTCTGGCCATTCGTTCCATTTCCTTTCCCACTTCAAACATATCCGGATCATCTGATTCATAATGCCACCTGATCTTAATTCCGTCATGTTCTGATCTCGCCGCCGAAACGAGTTTGCAGAAATCCAGAAGATATTTTGCAGATGAAGAATTGAAGTAATTTAGATCAAGATTGAATTCAACGCTGCGTGTCTTTTCAGGAGCCTGGGATTTATAAGTCGAGAACTCCTTGATCCACTTGATAATCTGATCATAAAACACCGGCACATTGGGCGGTCTTGATTCTCCCGAAATCTCAAATATATTATTCTCAGGATCAAAATTTACTTTTGGGGAATTTGCCGTACTCTCTATAAATAATTTTTTCATTGTAAATAATTATCTACGGTAATTCTTATTTCCAGGTAATCAAACCCCTCTTCAAGCTTTCGCATATTCCAGGAGATCTCATAGCCCGATTTCAATTTAATAAGTATAAGTCCGAGGCCTGCTCCGGTTGCATCCTTTTTCGATTCCTCGTTTACTTTTTTTTCGTATAATTCCTTCAATGCATTCTCCCGGAGATTATTGACCTCGTCAATCTTGTGAATTATCCTTTCAGCATCAGCAGTCCTGACTGCATTACCGGCCCTTATAAAAACCCTGCCGTCTTTTTTTTCCACGGAAATCGAGGGTTCACCTGCATGTTTCTCCGGAATTTCGCTTTCCGAATATTTAATTATGTTTTCAATGATCTCAACCACAATGCCGTAAACTCTTTTGCCGGTCACCTTATCGAGCTCTGTGAATTCACCTGACTGCATCAGATCCTTTAACAAGATGTTAAGCTTCTCATAATCAACGGGACCTGAATAATGCAGGAAACTGTCAGGAGGGGGAATATTACCGTTTTTCCCAGGCATACTGATATTTAAAAATCAACTGACTTGGTTCACTTTCACAAAGATAGGCTTATTGGCTAAACCACGGATTAAAAACGAGTGGTTTTTGAGAGATGATTTATTTTCCAATACA
>JAVEXG010000248.1:0-2731 GCA_034004115.1 Bacteroidales bacterium
TAATGATGCCCCGGTTTAAAAGCGCGGGTTTGTCTTATTGTTTTAAACTATGATTCCGATAAATGTTAAATCTGTAATAATCCGGCTTTAATGTTATGCAACATGAACCAAAACCTCTAAAAATGGATTCTTTTATGTACTTGAACAAATCCCTGTAGCGTTTCGGCAGTCAGATTCGTATTATGTTATAAAGACGTTACATTGAAAGGAAACTTTTTACCTGGAAAGCAAAAAAAAGCACGAAAATAACTGGAATAAATCATTTCTTTTTCAAAATTTTCTTAATTGGTATTTAGTGTGTTATATTTCTGATTGTTGTTTTGATAACTTAAGCTGACGGGTATGAACACATTCAATTACAGTTTCTTCCGGTTATTCCAGCATAGTTGTGGCAGCTTAATATGGCATTTTTACCTTTTTAAAGCGGGCATCCTATACAGACC
This sequence comes from Bacteroidales bacterium, assembly GCA_034004115.1. Taxonomy (GTDB): domain Bacteria; phylum Bacteroidota; class Bacteroidia; order Bacteroidales; family VadinHA17; genus LD21. The sequence goes on from JAVEXG010000248.1 coordinate 444, forward strand.
GGGAGAGAACATGAGAAATGCCGCAGCCTACGGTCGAAATGAATGGCGGCAAATATTTATTTATAAACTTAACAATTCAACGTTATGAAAAACAACAGAAAACACCCGGTCTTAATGCTCCTGACCATCGTTTTAATGGCGTTAATAAGCATACATGGTTGCGGATTGGACGACTCCGCGGACGCCGATTTATTACTTGAAGAACAGATGATAAAAGACGGCACACACCCGATTCTTGGATCCTGGAGGCTCTATGCTTTTGTGTCTGCCGTCGGAAGCTCTAAAGTTGCCAGGCCAACAGTTGATGAATGCAAAACTTGTTATACCATCGTTATCAAACAGGACAAAACTATTGAAGGAAAACCGACAATTAATGAAATAACCGGTTACTTCGACTTAAAAAAAAATACTATTAAATTGTGGTGGGCTACAGAGGCTTATACCATTGAACCTGAAGATGCCCGCCGTCTTGAAGAAATAGTGCCAAAAATCAATAAATTCAAAATAGAAGACAATCAATTATTTTTATTCTATCCCGAGAATAATTACTTGTTATTTCACAGTACAGTTGAATAGCCATGAGGACGATAGCACATATATCGATTGCAGCCATTATTATGATGGCTCTTTTATCACCATCGGTGTTCTCACAAATAACCACGAATGAACTGCCGGTCAGTTTTAATCTGAAAGGGATAAAAGATCCCCCGATACCAATATTCGTAGATCCTCCCGATATGGAGAGAATACGCGCGGAAGATGCTGCTAACGATACTATTCAAAACTTGATCCAAAGAATAGCTGTTCCAATAAAAATCAATACAAATCCAATTTCAGATGGTCAGTGGGAGAACCTTTCCGATGGAAGCGTTTTGTGGAGAATCTCATTTATCGCTAACGGTGCAGATGCTATTTTTTTTAACTTACGACAGGTTTTGGCTGCCTGAAGGAGGAAAATTGTTCGTGTACGGACAAGATAACCGTGATGTTATTGGCGCGGTTACACATGAGTATTTGCAGGGAGATCAGGATAACCCTGCACCTTTTTCTACGGGAATCATCTCCGGTGATGCTATTACAGTAGAATATTTTGCACCCTCGCATGTTGAAGCGAAACCTATAATAAGCATATCCGATATTTATTATGGCTATAGAAATATCAGCAAATACGGTTTAAGGGATTTTGGTGATTCGGGCGATTGTCAGGTAAATATCAATTGTTCCGAAGGACAGAATTGGCAGGATGAAAAACGGGCAGTGGCAAGAATCCTTTTAACGTTTCCTGATGGGGGAGGATGGTGTTCCGGAGCATTGATCAACAATACTTCTGAGAACTTTAGCCCTTATTTGTTAACAGCTAATCATTGTTTAAGGAATTTTTATGATGCAGTCTCAAATGCCTCGGCACCGAACTGGATTTTTTATTGGGACTACGAGTTTAGCGGGTGCAACAATCAATCCACGCAGCCCACTATAAAACAAACAACCGGGGCAACTATTGTTGCCAATAACAGTATAAGCGATTTTGCCCTGTTGCAGCTGACTCAAAATCCCAGGAATCTGACTAATTTTAGCCCATACTATTTAGGTTGGGATCGTTCCGGAAGTAACGGTGGTTCAGGTGGTGTAGGTATTCATCATCCCATGGGAGATGTAAAAAAGATTGCAACCCATAATTTAACACCTGTAAATTCGAATTGTTACAATAACAACTACTGGAAAATAAGTAATTGGTCACAAACTTCGAATGGATGGTCTGTAACAGAAGGAGGTTCATCTGGTTCTCCTTTGCTTAATAATAATCATCATCTCATTGGACAATTAAGAGGTGCGGGTACTTGTTCAAATGAAAACTGTTCAAATCCTTCAAGAGATGTTGCAAACTATGGCAAATTCAGCGTTTCATGGACAGGCAATGGTGCAACGGATAATCGAAGAAGACTCAATCACTGGCTTGATCCCGCGGGAACAAATCCCAGCACTTTAAATGGAATAAGTCTGTATAGAATCTCCGGACCTTCCATCGTCTGCTCTTCCGGCGCCTCCTTTACTGTTAACAATCTTCCAACGGGAGCGACTATTTTATGGAACCAGGGCTTGTACCTCTCTCGTACTTCCGCCCAGGGAGCCAATCCCTGTAATTTTACTTCAACCGGCTCCGGCAGCAGTTGGGTGAGAGCCACCCTGGTCATGGGTACCGACAGTGTTACACTGGCAAATAAAGTTTTATGGTCGGGAGTACCACGGGTTGAAGTATCAGGAGCTTCTGAAGGATATACAGGTGGTTC
>JAVEXG010000106.1:0-12190 GCA_034004115.1 Bacteroidales bacterium
TATACCAAACAGGTTTGTAAGCATTGAGCATCTTGGTATTGTAGAGGATGGGAAAGAAATTTACAGCGGACAAAAAGTTGAAGAATGGGCCGGAGCTCTTGAAAACTACACGTTCATCGATAATGACAGGAATACGCTGCTTGAGATAGATCTGGATGTTGATTCTGACTATGGAGTTTACTTTGCTGAAACATGGCCGAAAGCCCTTGACAAGTTGAAATCGATCTGTGAAAAGTAATCAGTGGCATCGTCTTATGCAACTTATTAAGCATTCAGGTTGTGTTGAACATGTTACCGGGCGGGATGTTAATTACATAGGTGTTAATCGTTTTTAAAAATTATAAAACGTCAAATTACACGCTGAAGTAAAAATCAGGTTTTATAAATTGTAAGATTATGAAAAAGAGTATATTGGTTCTCAGTTTTGTGCTTTTTGGAGTTACAGCTCTCACCTCTTGCGGAAGCAATTCAGGGAAGGAAAAACAATCTGAAACAAAGGAAGCAGCAAGTGTTCAGTACACCTGTCCGATGCATACTGAGGTTATAAGTGATAAACCTGGAGACTGTCCTATTTGCGGGATGGCTCTTGTTGAGAAAAAATAGGTTTTCAGAGACCTGCAAAAGGCCGACCGTTCTAACTGCTTTAGGCCGGATGCAACTTTGGCCTGACTTCAGGAGTGGTTATAATTATTCCTGTTGAATTTTGTGAAAGAGAGTAAATGAGAATTCAGATAATTATACTATTGAGCTTAACTCTATTCATTCTTACCTCATGTGAAAAAGAAAAAGAGGAAGTGGAAGAGGAAGATCTGACTGGTGTTCCTATATTGAATATGAAAACCATATTAACAGGTTATGAGATCATCTGGGGTATGGATTTTCTTCCCAACGGGGATCTGATCTTCGGGGAGAAGAGAGGAAAACTATACAGAAAAAACGATGAGACCGTTACTGAGATATCCGGTTTTCCGGAAGTCCTTTTTGCCGGACAGGGTGGATTACTTGATATCATGGTACACCCTGATTATTCAAAAAATGGCTGGGTCTATGCATGCTATGCTGCATCAAATCCCTCTGGAGGCGGTCTGCTGAAACTTATTCGTTTTAAGATCACCGATGATCAGGTTCAGAATATTGAAAGTATATTTAATACCAATGGATCAAACACATGGTATGGTCATTATGGAAGCCGGATAGTGTTTGACATGGATAAATATCTTTATTTGAGTGTAGGGGAAGGAGGAGTCGGAAGTTATGGCGGACCCAATACAACCAATAATAATGCACAGGACCGGATGTCCTCATGGGGGAAGATCCACAGATTGAAAGATGATGGCAGTATCCCGGCTGACAATCCGGTTATTCCCGGAAATTCCGGACCTTCATCCATTTTTACATACGGACACAGGAATCCTCAGGGCCTGGCACTTCATCCTGGAACAGGTGAAATCTGGGCAAGTGAACAAGGTCCCAAAGGAGGCGATGAAGTCAATATCCTTATCAGGGGAGCAAACTACGGGTGGCCGACCTATTCCATAGGAGTCAATTATGATGGTACAGCCATCTCATCAGGTCATAGTGCAACAGGAATAAATGCTCCTATCCATACATGGACCCCTTCGATCGCAACCTGCGGAATAGCTTTTATCACCAGCAACAATTTCAAATCGTGGAAGGGCAACCTTCTGGTAAGCGGACTTGTATCCCAAAAACTGATCAGATGTGTGGTGAATGGGGATAAACTAGTTGAAGAAGATGTTTTATTAAGTAATTCAGGAAGAGTAAGAAATGTTATTCAGGCACCTGACGGGTCAATATACGTATCAGTTGAAAATCCGGGGAGGATCATTCAGATTCTACCGGAGTAAATCATGAGTTGCTACTTCCGCCGGTTGCAACTTTCCTCCGTTCGGGGTACTGCGCCCTCCATAGCCTTGGCGAAGGAGGGCTGAAGGAGATCCTGAAATATTTTAGCTGGCCGAAAGGAAGCATTCTTGATCTTGGCGATATCAGTTCAGCCAGAGGAACAGAAATGTACTTATCTTTGTGGTTACGAATCTGGGGTGCAACCGGCAACGGGGCATTTAACATTAAAATTGTAAGTCTGAATTAGACTTTCATGTACCTGTCAGGAAGTTGAATTTTATGTGGTTACAATACGGCAAAAGGGAAACTTGAGAATTTTTAATTGAAATAAAGCTATGGACTTAAGTAAGAAAAAATGCAAACCATGCGAAGGAGGCGTTGCCCCTTTGGACCAGGAGGAAGTCGCTGTATTTATGAAACATATTAAGGATGACTGGAAGGTTACAGATAAAAATAAAATATCGAAGGAATTTTTATTTGTAAACTACAGGCATACAATTGATTTTGTAAATAAAGTGGCTGACCTGGCTGAGGAAGAAGGTCATCATCCGGTAATGCATGTTTATTATGGGAATGTTATTATTGAATTATGGACCCATGCCATTAACGGATTATCGGAGAATGATTTTATCCTGGCCTCCAAAATTGACAAATTATAAATGTCTGTTGAGAAATCTGATTTTATAACCCGGGGCAGTTATTTTGAGCTTACCACTCTTTTCGGAGTTGAATCCTTGTTGTAATGCCGTCATATTGTGATACTCTCACTTTCTCCTGTACCTATCCGGATTGGCTTCCTGAAAGTCTCTGATCCTGTATCCGTGATTGTTACCTTGTTGAGCTCGATAGATCCGTTAAGTACATCCAAAACAACCGTCACCCCGGAGTAGTTGAAACCGCTGGGCGCAAGCACGGCAGACCAGCTCGCCATGGCACGGCCATAGTGATGACCGCATTCGGCTTCATTGAAAGGGCTTCGCTTCCCGCCGTCATAACGGTTTCTAAAATTGAAAATGCATTTGACTGCCATCTCCGTATCCTTCGTATGTTCGGCCATCTTTTCCATTGAAACTGCAACAAACGATTATGCAGGAAGATAATTTATATCATTTTATAGAAACCGGATTCTTAAACTGATTGCAGCAAAATCATCCCATCCTTATAGCGCTTATTACTTTAGTATGACTGCTTTTTTCAATTTTATATCCTGTGATGAAGCTCCAACCAGAATTTCAAGGTTGCAAAGGTCATTGTCCCACGATTGTGTCTTTTCGTTCCAGTACTGAAGATCCTTTACCGGAACAGACAGCTTAACAGTTTTGCTCTCAGCCGGCATAAGCGGGATCCTTGAAAATGCCTTGAGTTCCTTTTCCGGCCACTCAACAGCCGGGTTGATGCGATGTACATATACCTGCACCACTTCCTCGGCTGCCATTTCACCTGTGTTTTTCAGATTAACTGAAACAGTGATTACATCGTTTTTGCCATACTTTCTCTTGTTGGCTTTCAGTTTGCTGTACTCAAAAGTTGTATAGGTGAGGCCATGTCCAAAAGGATACCTGACAGGGATGTTTTTTGTATCGTACCAGCGATATCCTACGAGCGATTCTTCGGAATAAAAGGCTGAATTCCGGTCTGATTTCTGAGTTTTATCAGGCTCCTGGACACCTTTTTCAGCTGCGTCGGTTTTTGAAACAAGATTGGCAAAGACATCTGAGTTCTTGGTTCCCTGCGGATAATTATTCAGATAATAAGCTGGTGAATCTTCCAGTTTGACAGGCACTGTAAATGGCAACCTTCCACCGGGAGAGATATTCCCAATAAGCACATCAGCCAGGGCATTACCTCCCTCGGAGCCGTTGAACCATGAAATAAGCAGTGCCCTTGAAAGCGGCTCCACAACACTGAGATCATTCGGAGCTCCACTTGCAAGGACTGTTACAATATTCTTATTCACTTTTGCAATACTGGTTATCAATTTATCCTGACCGAAAGGCAGGGAGATGTCTTCCCTGTCAGTCCCCTCTGTTTCAACCGTCCGGTTATTGCCGCCAATAAAGATCACCAGACTGGCCTTTGATGCCGCTTCAACAGCTTCTTCTGTAAGCTTCTGAGCTGTTAATTCACTTTCACGGGCTGCTTTTTCAATTTCTTCAGGGGTCCTTTTCCTGAACCTGTTGGCAAAACCAGACTGTGCCGGTTCATATCCCTGGGCATATATGATCTGCGCCTTGTCTCCGATGCGATCCTTCAACCCCTCCAGGGGTGTTATTTCGTAAAGTGCCTTCACTCCTGCGCCTAATCCGCCTGTTGCCATTTTCTGAGTGGCATTCGCTCCAATAACGGCGATAATTGGTTTATTCTCCAGTCGTAGAGGGAGAACACCGTCATTCCTGAGCAGAACGATGGATTTGCTTGCAACATTATATGCTATCGCATGCTGGGCAGGCTTGGAAGTAATTTCCTTGTTTGCTTCATTTTCAGGAACAGGCTTTATTGCAAGCCTGACACGCAAAATTTCACGGACCCTCTGGTTTATGAGATCTTCAGAAATAGTACCTGCTTCGACTGAATCAAGCAGGGCTTTCCCAAAATACCTCTTATCAGGCATTTCAATATTCAGTCCGTTTTTTATTGCGTTCACAGTGCTGTGAGTACCTCCCCAGTCGGAAATAACCAGTCCTGCAAATCCCCACTCCTCGCGGAGGATCTTGTTCAGCAGCAAGTCGTTTTCTGCACACCACCAGCCATTTACCTTATTATAGGCAGCCATGACCCCATAAACATCGGCCTCCTCGACAGCAGCCCTGAACGGAGGAAGATAAATCTCACGCATCGCGCGTTCGCCAATAATTGCATTAACACTTCCACGATTGTTTTCCTGGTTATTCAGGGCATAATGCTTAATGCAAACTGCTGCCCCATTGTCCTGAGCACCTTTGGAGTATCCTACAGCCATTACTGAATTCAGAAAAGGGTCTTCGCTCAGATATTCATAAGTTCTTCCTCCGGTTGGAATCCTCTGGATATTTATTGCCGGACCAAGTATCATGTCTTTCCCCCTTAAGCGTGCTTCACGGGCCATTCCGGTTCCATATGCATAAGCCAGTTCAGGGGACCATGTTGCCGCCAGGGCTGAACCTGTCGGGAAAAAGGTGGCTTTGTCATTCTCAAGACCAAGCGGATTCCAGTTGTCAGGCTGCATTTCCTCGCGTATGCCAAAAGGACCGTCTGTGTATTTCATGTCAGCTATTCCCTGACTCGCTACCCCTGCTGAAACGAACATGTGTTTGGCATGGAGCATGTCCACTTTTTCCTGGATTGTCATTTTGCTGATTATCCCGTCGATCTGTTTATCGTACTGGAGAAGGGCAGACCTGTGTACTTTTTCAGTTGTTGAACTGACAAGTAGTACTGCGATAGCAGCAAAAGCAAGGATTCTCGTTATTCTCATAATTTGTAAATCATTTGTGTTTGATTCGCAACCATCTGTTATCTTATTGCGGGTTGTAAATGTAAATATAATGCACTTATGCTTACATGGCAGTTGACGAAAAATTGACTTATTTGTGATTAGTTAACTTACATTTGTTACTGCTTATTCCTGCAACCTTCTTTTGCATATTATGGCAGCATAAAAACTTAATGCAGTATGGAGTAACTTATTATCTTTATGAATCAATTTTAACCAGTATGAAAACCAACAGAAGAAAATTTTTCCAGACAATGGGAGCCGGAGCTGCCGGACTCGGTCTTGCTTCGGCGCTGCCATTAAGTTCCTGTTCAGGTTCCTCAGAACAAAACAGGTCAGTGGAAGACGATGGGCAAGTCCTCTTTATTGGCGACGATATCGCCATAACTGACACCGTTTATGGCAAAGTCCAGGGCTTTTTGTGTAATGATGTTTATCAATTTCGGGGAATTCCCTACGGAGCCGATACCGGTGGAAAAAACCGCTTTATGCCGCCACAAAGGCCGGAACCCTGGAACAATGTTTTTCCGGCTGTATGGTGGGGTAATTCAGCTCCTCAAATACTGGATAATCAATTCTCAAGACCATTCGGATCGTTCGCTGATCACTGGAACTATGATGCTTTAAGTGAAGATTGTTTACGGCTTAATGTATGGACCAAAGGGCTTAATGACGGAGGAAAACGTCCGGTGATAGTTTGGCTCCATGGTGGAGGTTTTTCTGCTGGTAACGGAATTGAGCAGGACGGGTATAAGGGTGAAAACCTGAGCAGAAAAGGTGATATAGTATTTATATCAATAAATCACCGTCTGGGTGCTATAGGATTTTCTGACCTGTCGGGCGTCGGAGGAACCAAATACGCTGATTCAGGGAATGTTGGCGCCCTCGATATGATTGCAGCACTGGAGTGGATTAAGGAAAATATAGTTAATTTCGGTGGAGACCCTGGAAATGTGACGATTATCGGACAATCGGGTGGTGGCGCAAAAGTATGCACTGTGGCTGCCATGCCAAAATCGAAAGGCCTGGTTCATAAAGCTGTACCTTTAAGCGGTTCTTCGACTCAGGCAATGGATCAATCCGTTTCTCAAAAAATGGGTGAATATATCCTGAAGGAAGCAGGTTTAAAGGCTTCTGAAACAGACAAACTTCAGGAAATGCCCTGGCGCGAATATATTTTACTGGCCAACAGGGCCAGCCAGAAGTACACGCAGGAAAACGGACAGTCTGGCGGCAGAAGCGGATATGCTCCGGTTGCGGATGGTGTGAACATTCCCAAAGGTGCATTCTTTTCTGATGAGAACGGTGTGTCGTCCGATGTGCCGATGATGATCTGTTCTACTTTTCATGAAATGTCGATTGGCAGATTAGAACCCGAATTGGAAAACATTACTGCAAGCGATGCAAAGGAATATTTAAAAACCAGAGCAGGATTCAGGGGCGGTTATGGAGAAAAGGCGCCTGAAATTTATGACGCTTACGCAAAAGTTTTCCCTGATGCAAAACCGATTGAGATTTTGAATCTGGCTGCTGCAAGCCGAAAAGGTGTTGTTGATACAGCAACTGCCAAATCAAATCAGAAAGCGCCGGTTTATGTTGCCTGGTTTGGTTGGGAACCGCCATTGTTTAATAACAGGATGAGAGCCTTCCATTGTGCCGATATTTGTTTCTGGTTTTATAACACTGATTTAATGCTTACTCATACAGGAGGCGGCGCTCGTCCGCGAAAACTTTCAGAAAAGATGTCTGATGCACTGCTCCAATTTATGAAGACTGGAAATCCAAACGGAGGCGGTCTGCCTGAGTGGCCTGCCTTTACCGTTGAAAATGGAGAAACTATGATCCTGGATGATCAATGTGAGGTTAAAAATGATCCGGACAGGGAAGCCCGGAAATTATTGTAGTCGTTCCTCTTTTCCTCTTGTTTGTAAAAGGAATATCAAATAATAAACGGATTTTGACATTATAAAAAAATTAATTCTTAACAATAATATTATGAACAGGTTATGCTTCTTTTTGCTGCTCATCGCAGCCGGAACAGTTGTAAATGCACAGGATTTTGGCCGCAGGGAAAAATTAAACGACGACTGGTATTTCAATCTGGGAGACATCCGGTATGGAGGAATAGAAAATATGGATTGCAGCAAGTGGCCTGTTGTTGATCTTCCTCATGACTGGACAGTTGAACAAAACGCAAGTCCTGAACTGGCAAGTTGCACCGGCTACCTTCCGGGAGGCATTGCCTGGTACAGAAAAGAAATTGTTGTTCCTGCCACGGAGAAGGGAAACAAGGTTTATATCTTCTTTGAAGGGGTTTATAATAACAGTGAAGTTTTTATAAACGGGAAATGGGTTGGGAAAAGGCCCAATGGCTATATATCGTTCATGTACGATTTGACTCCTTACATAAAATGGGGAGAGAAAAATTCGATTGCCGTGAGAGTGGATCATAGCAACGATGCGGATTCGCGCTGGTACACGGGATCAGGAATCTATCGTGATGTGTACCTTGTATATGCCAACCAGATTCATATCGATCTCTGGGGTGTGGCCTACCAGGCAGAATTACAAAACAATGTGGCAGAAATAACTATAACTGCAACGATTAAAAACTCAATTGAATCTTCATCGGTAAAAGTAGTTCATGAATTATTCGATGCTGAAGGGCATAAAGTTGCATCCACCTCAAAAAGCGGAACTGCTGACGCTAAAAAGCTTACTGAAATAAGCCAGATTTTGAGGCTCAAATCTCCGGCGATGTGGAGCATCGAATCGCCTTATCTGTATTCGCTCAAAACTTCTGTATATAAAGGAAACAGGCTGATAGACGAAAGCAGTTGCAGGGCCGGCATCCGTGAAATTGAGTTCAATCCGGATAAAGGATTTTATCTCAATGGGGTTAACACCAAATTAAAAGGTGTATGCATTCATCACGATGCTGGTGTCCTGGGTGCCGCTGTGACAAAATCGGTATGGCGGACACGGCTTGAGACTTTAAAAAGTCTCGGGGTAAATGCAATCCGTACAAGCCATAATCCTCAGGCACCGCATTTGTACGAATTATGTGATGAGCTTGGGTTTGTTGTAATGGATGAAGCATTCGATGAATGGGAATATCCAAAGAACAAGTGGATCACAGGCTGGAACAGAGGCGTACCCGGGCATCAGGGAACTTCTCAGTATTTCAGGGAATGGAGTTCGCGGGATTTAAAGGATCAGATTATGCAACACCGGAAACATCCCTCCATAATCATGTGGAGTATTGGTAATGAAGTTGATTATCCGAATGATCCCTATACACATCCCGTACTGGCCGATGAGGGTATCAGTCAGCAGTCTGTAAGGGCATTTATGGAAGATCATCCGAGAGCAGAAACCCTTGGTCAGATTGCTAAGGAACTCGTAGCAGCTGTAAAGGAAGCCGATAATTCCAGGCCTGTCACGGCCGCTCTGGCCGGTGCAGTGATGTCAAACTATACCGATTATCCTTTTGTACTTGACCTTGTCGGCTATAATTACACTGAAAACAAATATGACAGCGACCATAAGCTGTATCCGGAAAGGATTCTTTACGGAAGTGAGAACAGACATGACTTACCGGCATGGTATGCAGTAAAAGACAAGGAATTCATTTTTGGACAATTTCTCTGGACAGGAATTGATTATCTGGGTGAATCAGGTGCATGGCCCGCTCGTGGGTCGACTTCGGGTTTGCTTGACCTGGCCGGAAATATAAAACCCCGCGGCTACTTCCGCAAGGCGTTATGGAGTCAGGAGCCGATGGCTTACATTGGAACATATAAGCAGGCAGAAGGGGGTAATTCGCGTTGGGGAAACAGATTGTCATCAGATGCGCAGCCGCTCTGGAATTACGATAAGGATACCAAAGTCCAGGTGGTTTGTTACACGAATTGCAGTGAGGCAGAATTGCAGCTTAACGGTAAAACAGTTGGTGAACGTAAACCATATGATCGTGAAACAGGAATTATCGCATGGATTGTAAACTACGAACCCGGCGAACTCAAAGTGTTAGCATTCAATGACGGGAAGGAGGCTGCAACATACACAATTGCAACCAATACGATGCCGGCAAAGATTGATGCTGAAGTTATTGAGTCAAAAGATAATGAGCTCGTGAGGCAGGTGAAGGTGAATATTCTTGATTCAAACGGCAACCATTCAATCCTGGCCGACAATGAACTCACCTGTGAAATTTCCGGAGGGACCTTGCTTGGAATGGAGAATGCTTCACCCAATGCTGCAGATAACTATCAGGATAATAAACAACGCTGCGTTAATGGCAGATTATTGATTTTTGTAAAAAAAGATGCAGCGGAAACCCCGGTTTCATTGAAACTATCATCACCGCTTCTGGAATCAATAGAGATGAAAGTTGAATAATGAAAATTATAGAACCAATGGGGAAACAGCTGATAATAAAATTCGGACTTCTGTCTGTTTTGCTGCTTGCAGTAAACTGCAGAGAAAAAGATGCCCCACCTTACAGTATTGGCGCTGATATTTCATTTATCCCTCAAATGGAGGCCCGGGGAGGGACAACCTATACTGATATTACAGGTGAGATAAAGGATATTTGCCAAATCATGGCAGATCATCATTTCGATAACATCAGGCTAAGGTTATTTGTTAATCCTGAGGCGGAACGCGGGTATTCCAAAGATGGATTTTGCGGACTTGAAGAAACAGTAAAAATGGCCAGGCGTATTAAGGATGCCGGGATGAAGTTTACTCTGAATTTTCATTACAGCGATACCTGGGCTGACCCTGACAAGCAATATAAACCCTCAGCATGGGAAGGGAAGACGGGCAAGGAGCTTGAAAATGCATTGTATGAATATTCAAAAATGGCTTTATTAACGTTCATGGATGCCGGTGTTGCGCCTGATATTATCCAGATTGGAAATGAAATCAGCCATGGCATGGTTTGGCCCGAAGGAAGAGTTCTCGACAATGCCACCGAAGAAAACTGGGCGAGTCTGATGGGATTGTATAAAGCGGGTCAAAATGCTGCCCGCGAAGTTCTGCCAGACTCAAAACTGATGATTCACCTCGCTCTTGGTGGTCAGAATATATTATGCCGGGAATTCCTGGATAAAATGAATAAGTATGATGCTGAGTTCGATATTATAGGGTTATCCTATTACGAACAGTGGCATGAAACCTACAATGATCTGAAATACAACTTATATGATCTTACAGCCAGATACAAAAAACCTGTGTGTGTTTGTGAATATGGTGCCAATAAAGAAAATATCAAAATTGTAAGCGACATTGTACGCTCGGTTCCGGAGAATATGGGTTACGGAACCATGGCATGGGAACCTGCACGCGTACTCTTCCCGGGCGAAGGTCAGGCTTCTGAGGAAATATTCAGTATTTATGATGAAATTTTCGCTCAGTATTCGGACACAAAAAAGCAACCTGTTGTTGAGCCCCCGTTTGAAAGAACAGTTCAGATTGACAAGCCAGTCATTGGTGCCGATATTTCCTTTGTTCCACAGGAAGAATCGAGAGGGAAAAAATATTCAGACCAGGGTGTTGAAAAAGATGTGCTTGAAATTCTGAAAGACAATAAGTTTAACTGGATAAGATTACGCTTGTTTGTAGACCCGACCTCTGAAAACGGATATTCAAAGGATGGATATTGCGGTTTGGAAAAGACAGTAGAAATGGCAAAAAGAGTAAAAGCTGCAGGAATGAAATTACTGCTCGATTTCCATTATAGTGATACCTGGGCTGATCCGGGGAAACAGTTTACTCCTAAGTCATGGGAAAAATTTAGTGGCTCTGGTCTGGAGGGACAGCTTTACAGATATACCAACGAAACTGTTAAACACTTTATCAATGAAGGCGTCAGGCCTGATATGGTTCAGATTGGAAATGAAGTTAATAACGGAATTCTATGGCCGCAGGGTAAACTCCCGGAGGGGGACAATAAAGTTGATTCAATTGAAGAAATGGAAAGCTTCTGTGTACTGCTGCGTTGTGCAAGTGCTGCTGTGAGGGCTGCGGATCCAGGGATAACCATAATGGTCCATATTGCCTGCGGCGGTCAAAACAAGGAATCAGTTGCTTTTTTCGATAAGATCATCAGCAGGGATGTCAAATTCGATGTCATTGGACAGTCTTATTATCCTGAATACCATGGTACACTCGTAGAACTGGAATTCAATCTTAACGACCTGGTTAACCGTTATGACTTACCAGTATTTGTGGTTGAGTATCACGAAAACAGGAAAGAAATTAACGATATAGTTCATAACATTACAAAAGGAATGGGGCTGGGGACTTTTATCTGGGAACCAACATCACCACGCTGGGGAGGCTTGTTCGATCGGGAAGGTAATACAAATGACAACATGAAAATTTACAAGGAAATATACCCCGAATACACAAAATAGTTTTTTATCAATAAACCGGACTTATAAAAATGAACAGACTATGTAAAGTCATAATACTGACAGTCTTGTCAGTATGTATTACGGCACCGGAAGTTCTTTCGGCAGATTGGGAGAATTTTAATAAAAGCTGGAAATTTACTAAGGGCAATCCCGAAAATGCCAAGGCTGTAAATTTTGACGATTCATCATGGGAAAACGTCAGTATCCCTCATGATTGGGCAATAACGGGCCCTTTCGACCCGGATGGAAACGGAGGTACCGGAAAATTGCCATGGCAGGGAGACGGATGGTACCGTAAAACTTTTGATGTAAAGGCTGAAGATAAGGGGAAAGTGGTTTACATTAAATTTGACGGGATCATGTCCTCACCGGAAATATATGTGAATGGGCAATTAGCTGGCCGGTGGGACTATGGTTACAGCACATTTTA
>JAVEXG010000249.1:0-2685 GCA_034004115.1 Bacteroidales bacterium
AGAACCCGTATTTGTATTCTCCTGACGTGATATCATTAATTATGTCATCCTGGTCTTTTTCCATACAACCGTATAATGCAATTTGATCCTTCTTAATTATAATCAATCTAAATAAGGACGCAAAATTATGAAAAATTAAGGATTTAAGGATACAAAATGCTCCAAAATAACTGATCCACTCCATGACAAAAATCATTATATAGAGGATGCCTCTGATAACAGCAGGTTCAAAATATTTATAATTTGGCAGCCTCAAATTTTCGATGACTTACCTTTAACCTGTACTAATATGTTCTATTCAATCGGACCCATACGCCTGGAATTCATTTTCTTCGGACTTATACTCCTTGGAGTTGCCCTTTTTCATAAGCATACTTTCCGGGTGGCAGTGACCGGGCTTGCCGTTTTGATGACCTTCAAGCTGGTGTTTGACCCGGGCTTTCATTTCATGGAGCACTTCTTCGGAACAACACCGATGGCTGAACAATTTGTGGATAAGGAGCTAAGACAGGGCGAATGGGGAATTATCCTGAACCTGCTTGGATTGCTTCTTGGGTTTGCCATGCTTTCTAAGATATTCGAGGAATCGGGGGTGCCTGAGCTGCTTCCCCGTTACCTTCCAAACGACTGGAAAGGACCTTTCCTTCTCCTTGTGTTTGTGTTCATTCTGTCATCATTCCTTGATAATATTGCCGCAGCACTCATTGGAGGAACAATCGCACTGGTTGTCTTCAATAAAAAGGTACACATCGGCTATATCGCGGCGTTGGTCGCTGCCAGCAATGCAGGAGGTTCAGGCAGCGTGGTAGGCGATACCACAACCACCATGATGTGGATCGATGGCGTTGCTGCATTCAATGTGCTTCATGCTTATGTGGCTGCTTTTGTCGCAATGCTGTTTTTTGCATGGTTCGGAGCCCATCAGCAGGATAAGTATCATAGGATACAGAGCGACCCCGGCCCGGATGTTCGAATCGACTGGATGAAATTATTTGTGGTTGCTTTAATCCTCGCCGGTGCCATAATTTCAAATATTGTGTACGACATGCCCGCCCTTGGTGTATGGATCGCATTGATTATCGGGGCATTCCTCACCAAAGCCCCATGGAAGGAGATCCCGGGGGCACTGAAGGGAACCATATTCCTTCTATGCCTGGTAACCTGTGCTTCCCTGATGCCGGTTGAAGAATTGCCTGACGCTTCCTGGATAACGGCATTGTCGCTTGGTTTTCTTTCGGCCGTATTCGACAACATCCCCCTTACAAAACTTTGCCTCGATCAGGGCCATTACGACTGGGGCATACTTGCCTACGCGGTTGGTTTCGGAGGATCGATGATCTGGTTCGGCTCATCGGCCGGTGTGGCAATCACCAACAAATTTCCCGAGGGAAGGAATGTAGTGCTCTGGATCAAAAATGGCTGGCATGTCGCCATTGCTTATGTGATTGGTTTTTTTGCCCTTTTTCTGACCATGGGTTGGGAACCTGCAGATAATAAGGAACATAAAATTATCAATTGCCCGGTGCCGGGGTGCCCCATGGCGGACCAGCCATCTGCGGAATCACATACTGTGTCGTACCACGAGCTTATATAAGATTGAAATATATGAATATTTGTTTATTTTTGACGCCTTGAAAATTCCACATTTATTAAATTAAATATACATGGCTTTTGGTAAATTCAAACTTCAAAATCCTTTTGTCAAAAAGGTCCTCTTATTCTTTCTGTTTTCGATAATTCCGCTTATGACATTTGCCTCATCAGGCAAAGTGCCCTCCATCGGGCCGATCAGACTTGAATTTATTCTGTTTGGCCTTGTGCTTCTCGGTGTCGCCATGTTTCATAAACATACTTTCTGGGTGGCTGTCACCGGACTGACTGTCATTCTGACATTCAAGCTGATATTTGATCCCGGATTCCATTTCATGGAACACATGTTCGGGGAACTTCCCCTGAGTGAACAGTTCCTCGACAAGGAAATGCGTCAGGGAGAATGGGGAATTATACTAAACCTCCTTGGACTGTTGCTTGGCTTTGCAATCCTGTCGAAAATATTCGAGGAATCAAAAGTTCCGGAAATTCTTCCGAATTATCTTCCCGATGACTGGAAAGGTCCTTTTCTTCTTCTTGTCTTCGTCTTCATCATGTCGGCTTTCCTCGACAATATTGCCGCCGCACTTATCGGAGGCACAATTGCACTGGTTGTATTCAAGAACAAAGTGCACATCGGATACCTTGCAGCCATTGTCGCAGCGAGCAATGCCGGAGGAGCCGGCAGCGTCGTGGGCGACACAACCACCACGATGATGTGGATTGACGGGGTCAGTGCCTTCGACGTTCTCCATGCTTTTATCGCCGCAATATTCGCCTTTGCCTTCTTTGCCTGGTTCGGTTCACACCAGCAGCATAAATACCAGGTGATCCAGAAGGATGCCATAACCGGAGTAAAAATCGAATGGAAAAGAATACTTGTGGTCGCCATGATACTTGTCGGAGCTATCCTTTCAAATATCCTTTACGATATGCCCGCCCTCGGAGTCTGGATCGCAATCGTCCTGGGAGCGTTCATAATCAAGATACCATGGAAAGAAGTTCCCGGTTCCATTCTGGGTACCATTTTCCTGCTATGCCTTGTAATGTGTGCCTCCATGATGCCTGTGGAAGAACTTCCCAATGCAAGCTATG
>JAVEXG010000107.1:0-12179 GCA_034004115.1 Bacteroidales bacterium
GTTTTTCCCAGGCATACTGATATTTAAAAATCAACTGACTTGGTTCACTTTCACAAAGATAGGCTTATTGGCTAAACCACGGATTAAAAACGAGTGGTTTTTGAGAGATGATTTATTTTCCAATACAAAAATTCCTGAAAATATTTCCAAGTATCTCATCTGATGTGATCTGCCCCGTAATCTCACCAAGGTAATGAATAGCCTGACGGATATCCATTGCTATCAGGTCTTCAGGGAGTTGCTCGTCCAGTCCGGCAATAACCCTTCCCAGGCTTTCGGAAACATGTTTCAGAGCTTCCGAATGACGGATATTGGTAACTATCACATCTTCGCTTTCGATGCGGTCCGCTTCGGCAAGAATGCCCAGCTTTTCCCTTAGTTCATCCAGACCTGTATGTTCCTTTGCCGAAATGAAAAGAAGTGAATCATTCCCGGTGAGGGGGATATCCTGCCTCAGTTTGTCGGTAACACCCTTACCGGCTGTGTCAATCTTATTGATAACAATAACCAGCCTCTTGTCCGATCCCCTGATCATCTCCTTCACCATGCCGGCTCTCTGGTTTATCATTGAAGCCTGATCCGAAACATCATCCACCAGAAGTACCACCGAGGCCTGCATTATTTTTTCCTTTGTTTTCTGAATGCCAAGACTTTCAATCACATCCGACGTCTCCCGAAGGCCTGCAGTATCAATAAACCTGTACTCGATCCCATGAATAACAATAGTGTCTTCAATGACGTCCCTGGTTGTTCCGGGCAGATCCGAAACAATAGCCCGCTCTTCATTGAGTAGGGTGTTAAGAAGGGTTGACTTTCCGGAATTTGGTTTTCCGACAATTGCCACAGGAATTCCGTTTCGGATAACGTTTCCAATCCGGAAGGAGTCTGCCAGCCGGTCGGCCATTCCTTTAACCCTGGAGACAATAGACATCAGCTCCTTCCTGTCGGCGAATTCCACATCCTCTTCACCAAAGTCCAGTTCAAGCTCGATAAGAGAAGCAAACCTTAGCAGTTCATTTCTCAGGCTTTTTATCTCTGCCGAGAATCCTCCACGCATCTGGCTGAAAGCAACCCGGTGGGCCGACCTTGTGCCTGAAGCTATCAGATCGGCAACGGCTTCAGCCTGCGAAAGGTCCATTTTGCCATTTAAAAAAGCCCTCTGTGTGAATTCTCCTGGCAAAGCAGGGACTGCTCCCTCCGAAATCAGCGACTCAAGAATCCGCGAAACAATATATGAGGAAGCATGACAGGAAATTTCAACTGAATCTTCGCCGGTGTAAGAATGAGGAGCTCTGAATTTGCTTAGCACCACCTCATCGATTATCTCGTCTCCATTCCGTATTTCACCATGCATCAACCGGTATCCGGGTTGATCCGGAAACTTAAGATTCTTGTCTGTGGAGAAAAAGATCCTTTCACAGATGGTAAATGTAAGTTTCCCACTTACCCTTATCACCGATAGTGCGCCTCCCCTCGCAGTTGCAGGGGCACAGATAGTCTCCTCGTTCCTGAGCATTTCAGTTTGTCTGACAACCGCAAAGATAACGAGTTACACCACGGGAAGCAACATTGCAATCTTAGTTTAAATGAGTCACTGCTGGAGGTTCTGCAATGAAAAGACAGAATCATCCACTTTACTGCCTTCCGTTATGTTGTTGAAAAGGATTTCCGATTTCCGGCCGGTCTTCAGATTGCTTGCCACCATGTTCTTTATCATGTATTTACCATCCTTCATGGGAAAAGTGGCCTTTGTCTCGATCACCTTGAATAGTTCATTGTCAAAATTATAAAATTCCATTTTCATCACTTCATACTTATCTTTCGATATATGGCTGACCTTCTTTGAATACCCGTATTCATCAGCCTTGTCTTCATTTACAGGAATGCTTTCAATTATCCAATGGCCTTCCGTTGCAGCGTTTAAGAGAAGCTTGTGATTGAAATCCGAAACGGTGGGGGAGGTCATATCGGCGTTTGTGAATTCCGAGCTCATGAAGCTCTTTCCCTTTTCGGAAGTAACAATGCGCCGTGTTTTTTTCAGCGCAGGCAGATAGATCCACATCTCATCAGCAGCATTTTTGTTATCGACGATAAGCATAGATGTACCCCTGACATCGGCGGGTTCAAGGAACCTGACGAGCCTTTTCTCAAGACCATCGTCAAAGCTTTTGGTTGTCATTGAGATGGTCCGGTTCCTCTCTGAACCGCTTTTTTCGGTTATTGTCAGCCTGAGGGTTGCACTAAGCGAGGAAGCGATGCTGAGTTCGCGGCTTTTGTTCATGATATCAACCGCGCCTGGCTGCTGTGCTGCTGCCGTTATAAGCGGAAGAAGCAATGCCAGTAATATTGCTGTCGTTTTCATTCTCTTCATTGTAAATTGATTTTTGTGAATTGAATCCTATAAAAGCCGGTCTGTATTTCAAAAGAAATGCCGGTATTATTAACAGGGCTCCGATAAGGCAAGAGCCGATACTTATAAACACCAGATAGCCGAAAAACCTGATCGATGTGAAACCTGAAAAGATAAGTGCTCCAAACCCGGTCATAACGCTTAGAGCGTTAATAATGATGCTCCTCCCGATTGTCCGGATAGCTGCCGAGGTCGCTTCCGGCCACGAAAGGCCCGAATTAATCTGAATGTTGAAATTCCAGATATACTGTATCGTGAAATCCACACCCACCCCGATCATGATTGAAGAAAGAAGGGCCGTGGCTGCATCCAGGGGTATTCCTGAATAACCCATGAATCCGAACAGGATCACTATCGATGCAACAAGAGGAACAGAGCCTGTCAACCCACCTCTGAATGACCTGAATATCAGGGAAAGCAGGAGCAGGACCGTCAACACGGCGAACAGGAGAGAGGAGATCTGTCCCCTGATAATTGACTCTGCAAAATCGGCCATTATTATGGCATATCCGCCTATGCTTACTTTCGCATACATATCCGACGTGAGTTCTGCAATCCTGACACTGACGGGCCTGACAAACTTTTTATCGGGTTTTGAAAACCTGACCAGCACGTGTGCCTTCGAATATTCCATATCACATAGCTGGCGGAAATCTTCAGGATCGCCGCTCATGCTGTAAAGCTCGAACATCTGGGCAATCGCCTCGCGGCTGTCGGGGATCCTGTCATAACCTTCCTCTCCGGGTATAAAGATAGCCTTGCTCATTTCCCTTACAACCTGTGATATACTGAATACATTTCCGACACCCTCAAGGCCTTTGACTTCATTTGTCAGTCTGTCGATCCCCTTCATAAGGGCAGGGTCATTTATGTCGCCTTCGATCATCACAGAAATAGTCTGGGATCCTCCGAATTTATCGTTGATAATCTCCGATGCCTTTTTCACCGGATGATTCGAAGAAAAGTAATTCTCCATATTTGTATCGATCCGGATAAAAGCAGTTCCTGCCGCAAACAACAGAATTACTGCGGCAAAGACAACCAGAATTCTGCCGGGATGACTTATAACCAGATCCGCAAGCTTTGCAAGGAATCTGTCAAAGAAACCGGAATTGTTCCTTTTTCTCTTACTGAAGACCAGGCCCTCACTGTTGATAGTGATAAGTGAAGGTATCAGCAGCAGACTCATCAGAAGTGCAAGTAAAACTCCGGCTGCTGCCAGCACCCCGACCTGCCTGGCGGGTATAATCGAGTGGGTCAGTAATCCCAGAATACCTGCAACTGTTGTCAGTCCGCTGAAAAGGATAGGCATACTCAGCGACTTAAAAAGACTTTTCATCAACTCCTTGGCCGGAGTATCCGGATTTTTCAGCTTAAGCTCCTGAAACCTGGCTACCAGATATATTCCGTAGTTATTCGCTACTCCTATCATGATAACAGGCACCAGAACAGTAATTATCGACATTTTCCAGCCTAAAAGGGGTACCAGCGCCATGCTGAATGCAGTTGTGAGAAATACTACGCTGAAAGGCATTACGACGCTGCGCCAGTTGCCAAGGTTCAGCCGAAGCACCAGCAGCATGATTATCAGTGCTGCCGGAATAAGCTTCAATGCATCCTTCTTTACATCCCTCAGAAGGCTCTTTCGTATATAAGGCAGGCCTCCCTTCATAATCTCAGCCTTTCCCGGCCTGGAACTGACAATCGAATCGATCCTGTCGGTAGTGATATTTTCACCAATGGTGCTATTTACAGTGGCCGTAACTGAGGCGGTGGTGAGGTCGGAAGAAACTACGATATCACGTGCAAAGTCATTTGCCAGGATTTCTTCCCTGAGTTTATCCGTATCACCTTTATCTGAAGGGATGTCCTCAATTAATGGCTTTACAACCATCATTCCTTCTTCACTGGTAATACTGCTGACAGTGAAAGGAGATATCCTGTTTGTGATACCCCCCAGCTTTGAAATTCCCCTGTCAATCTCTTTTATTCGCTGCAGGTTTTCAGAATCAAGGATGCAACTATCGGAAAAAAGGATCATAACCATGTCCTGTGTCCCGAACTCATTCTCAATCCTGTCGGTCTGCTGCCTCGAATCAATCGATTCCGGGATATAGTTCCTTATGTCGGGATCAACTTTCATCCGCGGAATAAGCACAAGCGATCCGGCCCCGATGATTAAGCAGCATGCTATTATGAAGTACCTGTATTTGTAGATAAAAGAAGTCATATCAGAAATCAACCCTTAGTGAAACATACACCCCATTCATGAAATCTTCAACAATATCGTAGAGTGAACCCTTTCTGCCGGAATAAATTTCTGCCCCTGCAACTACAGTGAGCCCGTCCGAAGACTTTACCCTTAATTCAGGCATCACCAGCAGGTCGTGCGAGGTGAAATTGTACAGAGTGGTTAGCGAAGGAAGGATCTTTCCGTACATCAGTTCCGCTTCCGCCCTGAGTCCGGCTGAATGGTAAAGCTCATACATCTGGTAGTTGTAAAGCCTGTTAAAGGCACCAACCTGTTGTTTCACATAATCACCGGCATCAAATTCAGGATTGGCAAGCAAAGGTGCAAAACCGGAGAAGTCGATCTCATATCCCAGTAAGGGATCGACTGCGGAGGGTACAAAATCCGAAACATGCTTTCCGCTGTATTCAGCCGTAATCCTCCATATCCCTGCGGCCCAGTCGGCACCGACAGCCCATTCCAGTTCAGGAAAAGGGACATATTCATTTACCCTGAATGAAAGATCAGGATCTGACCAGGCGGCTTCCCCCCGAATCCCGAATGGCCCGGCAATTGTTTCAAAATCAGCGCCCAGAACCCTGTTACGATAAGACTTCACTGATAATCCGACCTCCATTAAAGGTATTGACCGTTCAAGTTCAAGATTGAAAGTGGTGAGCGCAATTCCCGGCATCGGATCATACCCGTCGAACCATGAAACTGAGAAGTCGATCAGCCTGGGATGAAAATCTGCCCGCAGGGCATATCCGTACATTTTGCTGTCAGTTACAAGTGTCGGGAGTTGCTCAATTCCCACAAAAGCCGGAAGGGGTATCGGGTCAATAATCAGGACTGACGGCCGGTAGTAGGGAATGAAAACAGCTTCAAGGCTGACCGGGGACCAAGGACTTACTCTTGCAGCAACCAGAAGATTTGCCATGTCCATATCCTCCCTGTCGGGTGAACGCATAACAGTATTGACAGGAGAGAGCCGGTTAGTCGGGTTGGTAAAGTCGCACCGGCCCCATTTTATTATTTTCTGGCCTGCTGAAATGTTCCATTTAGCACCATTCACCTGAACCCAGGCTTCGCGGATATCCAGACTGCTGACAGGTTCACTGAATTCAGCGCCATACCTGAAACGGACGTCAGCAAAAGCCTTAAAACCCTTACCTCTGCCCGTCTCGAGCTTCAATCCGATGTCTGAGAAGGCAGCAGGCACGTGTAACTTATCATCATCCTTGTCAGTCCAGGTATACAATCCGCCTCTGACAAATCCGCCAAACACAACAGGAGAGGTGAAAATGTCAATGTCACCTGTGTTAATAGTATCCTGTCCGCTTACCGGAATGAAAAACAGAAGAAGTAAAACGGCCGGAATGAATGAAGTCTTCATTTTTCATTTTTTTCTACAAATGAACAATAAGAATAGACTCCTGTCGGTTCATCCGCTCTATCCGTACCTGTCCGGATAGATTAACAGGTGCGTCCCGCTTTGGCCGTACGTCGCTATTTTGAAATCCCGGCTATCTTATCCCTGTAATTGCTGGGGGTCTGACCGGTCTGACTCTTGAAAAAAGAATTGAAGGTGGTTTTTGAATTGAAACCTGAATCCAGAGCTATTGCAAGAATAGTATAGTTATTAAATCGTGGATCGCTGAACCTCTCCAGAACTTCCCTGGTCCTGTATTCATTGACAAATACGAAAAAGTTTTTTCCGTAGGTTTCATTCAGCACCTGAGTGATATGATGCCGGGAAATGCCTGTCTTCTGGCTGAGATCATGAATGGTCAGACTGCCGTTGAGATATGGCTTTTTTGTTTCCATATAAGCCAGGAGCCGGTCCAGATATTTTTCAGCCTGCGCCTCCTTCAGACCGCTCCGGGTGTATTTTTCAGTTTCCTTCTTTTCACCGTCCTTTTCGCTCAGAAGCACTTCACCGAAAATAACAGGTTGTTTGATACCATAAAAGCTGTACACAATGCAAAAAAGGGTGATAAATCCGAAGATTACGAAATATGGATCAAATGGAATATAGTTACCGAGCATATCCAGACCGCCAAGAATAAACATTATGAAGTAAGCAACATAGAAACTGATTGTCAGGATCTTGAGCCAGTTAAGGGTGATCCGCTGGGAAGTAAATGATGTAAGGTTTTTAAGGTTCGACTGATGCTTCTTTATCTTTATGAACGAAAGAATGCTGTAGGCGGTTATCGAAAGAAAAAATGAAAGTGAGTAAACTATTCTCAAAGAGATAAGTTTGTCGCGCCTGAAGAAGCCTCCGAGATCGCTTACCAGGGGCTCCGACCTGAATATCACGGATACTGTAAAAAACACGAAAAAAGGTAAGAAATGGATCAGTTCAACAGGCTTAAACTTCTTATCCGTTGTAGTCATATAGCTTACATAGAGAAACAGGAGGGGGCCGTAAGTGAAGGTGATGAAAGGAAAGGAATACATTTCGATGACTTTGCTGTTCAGAAGGGCAAATATCATCTCTGCGCAGAAAATAAAGAGCCATGCTGCCATTACACGGTTAGCAAAAGTATATGGCTTCTTGGTCGAGATAAGCAGTCCCGCAAATAACGACTGCGATATCCCTATATATAAAACCGGCTCGATATTTACCATATTGCAAAGGTTCTGAAATCAGAGGAATTCTTTAACCGGTCTACCTGATTCTTTCCAAATATAGCCAAATTGAATCAATTAATTCCTTTATATTTGGATTTCATGACGGACCCGCAGGTCTCATCATAATAAATGTTATTCAGTTAGATATCCGGCCATTATGAGCATACTCGTAGATAAGGATTCCAGGGTTCTGGTACAGGGTATAACAGGCAGCGAGGGCACCTTCCATGCCACCCAGATGATAGAATACGGAACAGTGGTAGTCGGGGGAGTCACCCCCGGGAAGGGAGGGACAACTCACCTCGGCCTTCCGGTCTTCGATACAGTCGGTGAGGCAGTCAAAGCGACTGGCGCCAATGTTTCAATCATATTTGTTCCTCCCCAGGCAGGAGGAGACGCCATAATGGAAGCTGCAGCCGCAGGAGTCGGGCTCATCGTGGCAATTACGGAGGGAATCCCAGTAGCCGATATGGTAAAGGCAAAGGAATACATCAAGGCGTTCGGATGCCGTCTGATAGGACCGAACTGTCCGGGAGTCATCACCCCTGGTGAGGCCAAGGTTGGAATAATGCCCGGATTCATCCACAGGAAAGGACACATAGGGATCATCTCCAGGTCTGGTACGCTTGCATACGAGGCAGTCGACCAGATAACCAGGATGGGACTCGGTCAATCTACAGGGCTGGGGATCGGCGGCGATCCTGTTGTGGGCACTTCAATTCTTGACGCAGTTAAACTGATGATGGAAGATGATGAAACCAGTGCAGTGGTAATTATAGGTGAGATAGGCGGTACAATGGAAACCGATGCAGCTGAATGGATAAGGGATAACGGGACAAAGCCTGTGATAGCTTTCATTGCCGGTCAGACAGCCCCGAAAGGAAGGCGCATGGGACATGCCGGGGCAATAATAGGAGGGAAGGCCGACACTGCAGGGGCCAAGATCAGGATAATGAAAGAATGCGGTGTTCACGTTGTTGAATCACCTGCCGACATAGGCAAAAAGGTGGCTCAGGTCGTAAAATAATGCCGGTTGAGCCTCCATTTCCTGATTTTTCTATATTTGTGGCCAGGTTAGGAGAAAACCAAAAAGTATATACTTATGAAATTACTTGAAGGAAAAACTGCACTTATAACCGGTGCATCAAGGGGAATAGGCAAAACAATTGCGATGAAGTTTGCCATTGAGGGAGCATCGATAGCAATAACAAACGTTGTCGAAGATGAGGAATTCCTCAATACAATCGAGGAAATAAAGGCACATAAGGTAAATGTAAGAGGCTACGTTTCCAATGCAGCTGACTTTGCTGACTCACAGAGAGTGATCGAAGAGATTGTCAGGGATTTCGGCAGAATAGACATTCTTGTCAACAACGCCGGGATAACACGGGACAATCTATTGATGAGAATGACTGAAGAGCAGTGGGACCTTGTGATTGGCGTCAATCTGAAGTCGGTCTTCAACCTGACTAAGGCTGTCCTTCAGACAATGGTCAGGCAGAAAAACGGTTCCATTATTAATATGAGTTCGGTTGTAGGAGTATCAGGCAATGCCGGCCAGAGCAACTATTCAGCCTCGAAGGCGGGGATGATCGGTTTTACGAAAAGCATTGCCAAAGAGGTTGGCTCGAGGAACATAAGGTGCAACGCAATCGCCCCGGGCTTCATCATCACTGAAATGACAGAAAAACTGCCTCCCGACGTTAAAACCGAATGGATAGGCAAGATCCCGCTCCGCCGGGGAGGAACACCCGAGGATGTGGCAAACACCGCTCTTTACCTCGCTTCAGACCTGTCATCCTATGTATCCGGACAAACAATTCATGTCTGCGGGGGAATGTTAACATAAAAATTTAATATTTTCCAAATATTATTATTATATTTGTAGAACCGCAGGGCGCCTATCCTTATAGCACGAGGAAATGCAGCGAGACATATTTATTCCACACTTATTTTAAACAGGCGCCCTGCTTCTTTTTTTTATAACGGTCTGGTCCTGAATGCTTAATTATATTTTCTTTCTGTTCATTCTGATTCCTGTTGCCGGATATCTGCTTGAGAGATATCTGGAACATCTCAATGTCAGGATGTTGTCAGATAAGCTTCCCGAAAAACTTAACGGGATTTGTGATGAAAAGGAGTACCGCAAAACACAACTCTATTACAGGGAAAATCTGAAACTTTCGTTCTGGTCATCAACCTTTAACCTGGCAGTGATTATTGTGATGCTGGTGGCCGGAGGGTTTGCGCTTGTCGACAATATAGCAAGGTCGATGAGCAGCAACTATATAATCATTGCCTTAATTTTTTTCGGAATCATCGGAATTTCATCAGAACTGATTAACCTGCCATTCTCATGGTACGACACCTTTGTGATTGAAAAGAAGTTCGGCTTCAACACAATGACCAGGCATACTTTCATTACCGACCAGATAAAATCATGGTTCATTGCCTTGCTGGTTGGCGTTCCTGTCCTGGCGATTGTTACGTGGATATACTACAAGACTGAAAAAGGATTCTGGATCTATGCGTGGCTGCTTATTACCGCCTTTACGGTATTTGTCAACTTCTTCTATTCGGAATGGATTGTACCGCTCTTCAACAGGCAGACTCCCCTGATCGACAGCCCGCTCAGATCCAAGATCGAAGCGTTTGCAGCAAAATCAGGTTTCAGGCTTAGAAATATATTTGTTATTGACGGATCAAAGAGAAGCACCAAAGCCAATGCATATTTTTCAGGATTCGGTTCAAAAAAGAGGATTGTGCTTTATGATACCCTGATCAGGGAGATGAGCGACGAAGAAATAGTTGCTGTTCTTGCACATGAAATCGGGCACTACAAAAAGAAGCATGTCGTCCGAAACCTCATTTCATCGGTGCTTCTGACCGGTCTGATGCTGTTCCTTTTTTCAAGAATAGTAGGTAATCCTGTGCTTTCGACGGCACTGGGAGCCGAAACTCCGGGATTTCACATCGGACTGATTGCATTCGGAATACTATACAGTCCGCTGTCGCTTATTATTGGTCTTCTTTCAAACTACATCTCACGGCGAAATGAGTTTGAAGCCGACAGATTTGTAAGGGAAAATTATGATTCACGGAAGCTGGAATCTGCACTTAAACTATTATCTGTCAAAAACTTATCAAACATGATGCCTCATCCGGCATATGTTTTCTTTCATTATTCTCATCCTCCTCTTCTGGCCAGGCTCGAAAAATTGGAATAATTTTTATATTTGCATCCTGATTGGCCACCTTAGCTCAGTTGGTAGAGCAGCTCATTCGTAATGAGCAGGTCCGGGGTTCGAGTCCCCGAGGTGGCTCACTTAGGTTCCGGAACTGCTTGACGGATACGGAAATGTTCATTGCGGGAATAGCTCAGTTGGTAGAGCATTAGCTTCCCAAGCTAAGGGTCGCGAGTTCGAGTCTCGTTTCCCGCTCAAATATCCTACACAGGTATAATTGTTTTAATCATGCGGCAGGGACAAGGCACACCTTGTCCCTGCATGGAAAATTTAATAATGAAGGCCGAAATAATAACCATAGGAGACGAATTGCTGATTGGTCAGACAATAGACACCAATTCAGCATGGATCGGCTCAGAGCTGAGCCTGGCAGGATTTGATGTCATGAAGAAGACCTCCATCCATGATATCAGGACTGACATTCTGAATGCTCTGACAGAAGCGGAGGGGAGAAGCAATGTTGTTATTATAACCGGCGGACTCGGGCCTACAAGCGATGACATCACAAAACCTGCCCTTTGTGATTTTTTCGGGACAAAGCTTGTGATGAATCCTGATGTACTTGCCATGATAACGGAAATGATGAACAGGAGAAGTTTCCCCATGAACCTTAATAACAGGAAACAGGCGGAGGTTCCGGAATTATGCAGGATTCTTACAAACGCCGCGGGTACGGCTCCCGGGATGTGGTTCGAAAGAAGCGGCACCATTTTCGTTTCACTCCCCGGCGTACCGTCTGAGATGAAATACCTGATGAATACACATGTCCTCCCGGAGCTGAAGCAACGCTTTAGATCACAGGCAATTATTCATAGAAATTTAATGACATACGGAGCGCCTGAAGCACTGCTTGCCGAAAAGCTGGAAGGCTTTGAGGCAGAACTGCCGGCTGGAGTAAAACTGGCCTATCTGCCAGCGTCAGGAATTATCAAGCTGCGTCTTACCGGAACCGGGACGGATGGCGGGTCAGTGGCTGAACTTGTCGATAACCGCGTCCGTTTGCTCTACTCAATAATACCTGACCTTATTTACGGAGAGGAGGGAGAGACCCTTGAGATGGCAGTTGGCAGACTGCTCAGGGAAAGAGGTAAGACACTGGGGACTGCCGAAAGCTGTACGGGAGGCAATATAGCCAGGCTCATTGCAAGCATTCCGGGAAGCTCTGATTATTTCACTGGTTCAGTTGTTTCGTACGCCAACTCGGTCAAGACAAAGCTCCTGGGCGTGGATGACAAACTCATTGAAAACCACGGCGCAGTAAGTGAACCTGTTGTGATAGCCATGGCTGAAGGAGCAAGAAAGTTGCTTTCCTCCGATTATGCAGTAGCTACTTCGGGAATTGCCGGTCCTGACGGAGGAACGGAATCCAAACCTGTCGGAACACTCTGGACAGCCGTCTCATCCGCTTCAGGAACGAAAGCCGAAATGCATACATTCGGAGCCGACCGGCTTACTAATATCAACAGGTTCTCAAATGTTGCGCTTAATATGCTGAGGAAGCAGATACTCAGGGATTAAGGCAATATTTTAAGCATTGTTGAAAAAATTTGCAGCAATAATTTGGTTAATAAGATTAAAATCACGTATTTTGCGCTTCATTTTTCAAAAAGACACAAGTAAAGAATAAATAGGGAATCAATGGCAAAGGTTTGTCAGG
>JAVEXG010000108.1:0-2273 GCA_034004115.1 Bacteroidales bacterium
GAAAACTTTAGAAAAAGAACGGTTTCAGCCGGTTTTTATTTCTTCCGGAACCCGGAAATCATCGTTCCAGGAGCAACAGTATCTCCCTGAGTATGAATTCAGATGTCTTGCCATCACCATAAAAGCCCGGATACTCAAGATTTATGCCTGACTGAACATATCCCTCAAAAGCATGATGAATAAGGTCGGGATTGGCATCAGCCAGCATAACAGTTCCATTAGCAACAAGTTCTATCCATTCGGTCTCTTTCCGAAGTACTATACATGGCTTTCTGAAGAAATGAGACTCCTTCTGCACACCACCGGAATCAGTCATTATCATAAAGCAGTTCTTTTCGAGGAAGGTCATTGTAAGATAGGAAACCGGCGGAATTATCCTGATGTACTTCGATTTGCGCAGGTCCTCGAGAAGACTGGCCAGGCCCGACTTCAGCGAATTCATGGTTCGGGGATGGAAGGGCATAACGAAGGGTAATCTGTACTCCTCAGCCAGGTTCTTAAGCGTTGAAAGAATTGCTTCAAGCCTTTTGGGATCGTCTGTATTAATATCCCTGTGAATAGTAGCCAGCACAAATTTTTCTCTCTCTACTGCCAGAGATTTCAGAAGCTCGCCTTTTTTGCGTTCAGCCAGTTCAGCAAAAAACAGGGAGTTGTCATACATAATGTCACCCGTCAGGTAGATCTTGGGATTATCTATTGTATAGGGCGGACTGTTCTCGGGCCGGAAACCCTCGTGTATCAGATTCTTGAAAGCAGCATTGGTCGGGGCAAAAAGCAGGGTCGAGGCATGATCGCTTATGATCCTGTTCAGTTCCTCGGGCATAGCCTTGTTGAATGATCTGAGGCCTGCTTCGATATGAATCACCGGGAAATGCTGTTTGGATGCTGCAATTGCTCCCGCAAGGGTTGAATTTGTATCACCGTAAAGCAACAATCCGTCTGGTTTTTCTTCGAGAAGGACATCTTCGATTCCCGTTATCATGGCTGCAGTCTGACGGCCATGCCTCGCCGATCCGACACCCAGGTTGAAGTCGGGTTTGTGAATTTCGAGCTCATCGAAAAACACATCCGACATCTCCTTGTCATAGTGCTGTCCGGTATGCAGTGTATATTCGGTTATCCGGTCAGAAAAACCTGTCCGTATTGCTCTGCTAATTGCTGAAGACTTAATTATCTGAGGCCTTGCCCCGACGATATTCAGCAGTTTTATATTTGACATTATCCCTGAAAAAGTAGAAGGTTCTCTGTTTTTATTTTGCGTAGTTAACCGCCCTTGTTTCGCGGATAACAGTAATCTTGATCTGTCCGGGATATGTCATATCATTCTGAATCTTCCTTGCAATCTCAAAAGAAAGGTTTTCAGCTTCCTTATCATTTACTTTCTCAGCCCCCACAATCACTCTCAGTTCGCGGCCTGCCTGAATCGCGTATGTTTTCATTACACCCGGGTACTGAAGTGCAAGAGATTCCAGTTCCTTGAGCCTTTTTATATACGATTCAACAACCTCGCGGCGAGCACCTGGTCTTGCTCCCGAGATGGCATCGCACACCTGAACTATCGGAGCAATAAGGGTTGTCATCTCTGTTTCGTCATGATGAGCACCGATAGCATTGCAAACTTCCGGTTTTTCCTTGAATTTTTCTGCGACTTTCATTCCGAGGATTGCATGCGGTAATTCAGGCTCATCATCCGGAACCTTGCCTATGTCATGAAGCAGTCCTGCCCTTTTGGCAAGTTTTGGATTGAGGCCAAGCTCAGCCGCCATTATGGCCGAGAGATTTGCGACTTCCCTTGAATGCATCAGCAGGTTCTGTCCGTATGATGACCTGTATTTCATTTTCCCGACAAGACGTATAAGCTCGGGATGGAGGCCATGGATGCCCAGGTCGATTGTTGTCCTTTTACCCACTTCAAGTATCTCCTCTTCAACCTGTTTTCTTGTCTTGTCAACAATCTCTTCAATTCTTGCCGGGTGAATTCTTCCGTCGGTAACCAGCTGATGAAGAGCCAGCCTTGCAACCTCCCTGCGGATTGGATCGAATGCTGACAGGACAATGGCTTCAGGAGTGTCGTCAACAATAATCTCCACTCCGGTTGCAGCTTCAAGGGCCCTGATGTTCCTTCCTTCACGGCCAATGATCCGGCCTTTCATTTCATCTGAATCGATATGAAACACCGTGACGGCATTTTCAATTGCGTTTTCAGCGGCAACTCTCTGTATCGTCTGAAGGACTATCCTCTTTGCCTCCTTGTTTGCCGTCATTTTGGCTTC
>JAVEXG010000108.1:2373-12144 GCA_034004115.1 Bacteroidales bacterium
TTCCCGGCGAACCGGGATGAGGCCTGTCCTTACTACACTAAGGATGACTCCAAAGTTTTAAGTGTTGAGTTTCAAAAACGAATGAAGAAACAATGCGGGCAATAAGTTTTGCTATTTGAAAGAACGCTGTTACTCTTTTTCTCCCAGAACATCATCAATTTTCCTTACCAATTCCCTCAGGGCTTCCGGAAGTTTGTCTGTGACCAGCCTCTCCTCATCCTCATTCAGCTTGATCACATATTGCAGAGAAGCCATCGCCAAAAAATCCTGTACATCCTTGTCAGAATAGCGCTGTTTGTATTGCAGCACTTTCTCATTAATCATCCTGGCAGCTTTTCTGATCCTTTCCTCGTTATCCCTTTCCACCTTCAATGGATAATATCTGTCAGCTACATTGACCCTGATCGAAAGCTTATCATCCATTGCTATATCTTATCTGTTCAAAAGAGCAACACATCTGTCTATTTCCCGCACCAATTCATTAATCCTTCCCCTTGCCTCATCGGCTCCTCCTCCATTACCCGTAAGTGCTCCTGATATCTTGATCCTTTCGTATTTGCTTTCCAGTTCTATTATCTTATTATCACGTTCTTCTATATAACGTTTCAATACATCATTTTCGTTCTTAAGATCCCTGATTTTTGTTTTGAGACCTTTATATCTTTCAAACAACTCTTCGAGCTTTTTGTTCAGTAAATTAAGCTCCTCAAGACCCTGAACGGACATATTAACATCTTTAATGCAAAGGTAGCACAGATAATATTATTTTCAAAAATTTAACATAAATAGTTTGGAAGAACAACTCATAAGCCTAGTTTTGCATCGGATGCTAAAAAGACCATTTTACCGACATGACAGTACTTCTGACAATCCTTCTTAAACTGCTGCTTATGGGGCCCCTGCCCGAAGAACCGGGCGATCGTACAGTATTCATTTCGCCAGTCAGAATCCCCTTATCACTTTCTTCAAATTTCGGAGAAATCAGAACAGATCATTATCACTCAGGCTTGGATATCAGGACTCAGGGAGTGACCGGCAAAGAGATTGTTGCAGCTGCCAGGGGATATGTTTACCGGATAAGCGTCTCGCCCGGCGGCTTCGGGAAAGCCCTTTACGTACGTCATCCGAACGGTTACTCCACTGTATATGGCCATCTTGACAAGTTCACCCCGGAGATCGAAGAGTATGTGGTATCCAGACAGTATGAGGAAAAAGGCTTCATGGTAACACTCTGGCCGCCAAAGGAAAGATTCAGTTTTAAGCAGGGAGACATCATAGCATATTCAGGAAACTCAGGGAGCTCATCGGGGCCCCATCTTCATTATGAAATCAGGAAAACCGACGGGGAGATACCGGTCAATCCCCTCCTTTTCGACTTTGGCATTGATGACAACATCAGACCGGTAATCGAAAAACTGGTTATTTATCCGCTTTCAAAAACCACACTTATCAATAACCGGAACAAAATGCTGAGGCTGGATGTATCAGGCGGGAACGGGAAATTCGGATTATCATCAAAAAATGAGATTACAATCAGCGGACCTGCCGGATTCGGATTCAAGTCGTACGACCTCCTTAACAATTCAGGAAGCAGGTTCTCGGTTCATTCTATCCAGCTGAAAGTTGACAACCGGCAGGTCTTCAACTATGTAATGGATGAATTTTCATTCAATGAAACAAGATATGTCAACAGCCATATCGATTATGAAACCTACAAGCGGGAAAACATCTATATCGAAAGGGCATTCAGGCTGCCAAACGACAGGCTTAGCGTTTACAGGAACCTGACAGACAGGGGAATAATATCCTTCTCCGATAATTCAAGACACACTGTCGAAATCGCAGTATCAGACCTCCATGGGAATAAATCGGTTCTTACATTTAATGTTACATCTGTCTCCGGCTCCGCCAGACAGGAGAATTCTTCAAATCAGGTCAGAGCCGATGCCGGGATAATGATGCCCTTCAACAGAAACAACAAATTCGTCACAAAGGATGTGGCTGTCAGTTTTTCAACCGGAACTCTTTATGACACGCTGTGGTTTGAATTCGGAAGAACCCCCGGACTACCGGAAATGTACTCTGATGTATTTGACATCCATAATATTTACACACCGCTTCACAAATCGTACAGCCTTTCTCTGAGGCCTCAGAAGATACCTGCCGGAAAAGAATCCAAGCTGCTTATTCTGCAGCTTGACAACATTGGCAGGAAGACTCCCGTTGGCAGTTCATGGGACAATGGTTTTGTTACTGCTAATCCAAGGACATTAGGGACATTCTTTATTGGCATCGATACCGTTCCGCCCCAGATCACACCAAACAGTTTCTCTCCCGGTGCAAATCTTACGGGCAGATCGGGCATGCGAATAAAAATCAGCGATGACCTCGCAGGTATAAAATCCTACGAACCGTTTATTGATGGGAAATGGGCTCTGTTTGAATATGATCAGAAAAACAATGTTCTGATCCATAACTTTGACCCGGAAAGGATTCAGAAAGGCACAAGGCACAAGCTGACAGTCAAAGTGACGGATAACTGCAACAATCAGAGCACCCTGGATTGCGATTTTGTCTGGTGACCTATGAGTATATCCTTGCCGGATAGATCCCTTTCCTGATCATTTTTTTGACACTTTCAACCACAAATGGCTTGTCTTCCCTGTAGGTAACGCCAAACCACCTTTCGTTGCTCATAAGTATCTGAATGGTTATTTCACCGTTTTTCACATACCTGTCAACAGATGTTGGAATATCAAGCTCCGATTTCAGGTCCATCCCGTAATTGTTGATAAAAGTGAGGAACTCGTCGCTCAGAAAATCAAAGCACGATGGCTTGAACCCCCACAGATTCATGGATACAATTTCATTTCCGGTGAACACAATCGGTTTTCCATCCGTTCCCGGGGCTAAGGCCCCATCCTTTGTCTTTTCAATCTGACGGGTTTCGACTATATGACTGAGAAAGCCCTTTTCATCAACTTTGCAGACGCCCCGGTTAACGTGGCCGTGTTCCGAGAGCGTGTTGCCCAGCTTATAGCCGACTATACAGAAGTTGTTTGGATCCTTGTCATTAACAAGGAAATCCCTTAGTATTTTGAAGGATTCGACACCATAATAGTCGTCAGCGTTAATTACACCAAAGGGTTCCTTTATCTTGTCCTTTGTGACAAGAATGGCATGGCTGGTTCCCCACGGCTTTGCCCTGTCAGGCGCCACTTTCACTCCTTCCGGAAGATTGGTGATTTCCTGAAATACATAGTCCACCTCAATCCTTCCGCGCAGCTTTTCGACGAACCTTTCCTTTACCTGTTCCTCGATATCCCTGCGGATGACAAAGACAATTCTGCCAAAACCAGCACGTATGGCGTCGTAAATTGAATAATCGATAATTGTCTCACCTGAGGGACCAACTTCATCAAGCTGTTTGTTACCTCCGTAACGTGTGCCCATTCCGGCTGCAAGAACTAAAAGTGTCGGTTTCATACGATAAAGTTTTTATGATTCACAATTATACTTAAAATATTCTTACTTTTATTATCAGCATTAATTTTTGTAGATGAAGTTCAAGCTTGAGATATGTGCCGATAGTGTTGCTTCAGCAATCGATGCACAATCGGCCGGAGCAGACAGGATTGAATTGTGCGACAATCTGTTTGAAGGAGGCACCACACCCGGATACGGAACAATTATTTCAGCAAGGAGCAACCTCGACATCAGGCTTCATGTGTTGATCAGGCCACGGGGAGGAGACTTCCTGTATTCCGACCTCGAATACGACATTATGAGAAGGGATATCGAGCTCTGCGCTGAAAATGGCATTGACGGGATAGTAACCGGAATCCTGCTGCCCGGAGGCAATATAGATATTGAACGTACAGGCAGGCTCATTGAATTTGCTTACCCCATGTGTGCTACTTTCCACAGGGCATTCGATCTGTGCAAGGATCCTGTCAGCGGACTGGAAGACGTGATCGCCACGGGTGCTTCACGGCTTCTTACATCCGGACTGCGGAACAGGGCCCGTGACGGGATTGAACTGATACGGCAGCTCATCATACAGGCAGGCGACAGGTTAATTGTAATGCCGGGAGGAGGAATTGATGAAACAAATGCAGCCCAGATAATTACAGCTACTAAAGCAACTGAATTGCATCTGACGGGAAGGATGGATATTGATAGTGAAATGATCTTTCGCCGTCATGGCATATCTTTGGGAGGTCAAACCGGAATGCCCGAGTTTACAAGAAAAGTCGCCGATCCGGAAAGGATAAAAAAAATCATTGAATCAGTCAAAATGATCTGAATCACTTTGAAATTTTGTCCGGCTTGTTACCTTTGCATTTCTTGAAATAATCATTAGAAATAATTGTAAAATAAATACATCATTTATGAAGAAGCTATTTGCAGCAATAACGGCAATAATGTTTGCCTGGATGATCCAGGCTCCTGAATCGGCCGCATGCACTAACTTAATCGTAACAAGAGGAGCATCAGCCAACGGTTCGGTAATGATCACATACTCAGCTGACTCCCACGTTCTTTACGGAGAGCTTTATCACTGGCCTTCAAGAGATTATCCTGAAGGTGCCTGGCTGGATGTTTACGAATGGGATACCGGAAAATACCTTGGAAAAATCAAGCAGGCAAGGCACACTTACTCGGTTGTGGGGAATATGAATGAGCACCAGTTGTCGATAGGTGAAACCACCTATGGCGGAGTTGACGGTCTTGTTGATCCCGACGGTATTGTGGACTATGGCAGCCTTATTTACATCACTCTTCAGAGGGCAAAAAATGCAAGGGAAGCCATCAAGGTGATTTCCGAACTCGTCTCGGAATACGGCTATGCAAGTTCCGGTGAATCTTTCTCAATTGCCGATCCCAATGAGGCATGGATATTTGAAATAATAGGCAAAGGACAGGGCAACAAGGGTGCCGTATGGGTTGCACGCCTGATTCCCGACGGATATGTCAGCGGTCATGCAAACCAGGCAAGGATTCAGACTTTTCCGCTTGCCACTGGCAAGAAGACAAGCAATGCAATCACATCAAAGGATCTCCGCAGGATATCTGATCCGGTTGTTGAATGCGTTTATGCCCAGGATGTAATCGAATTCGCAAGAACAAAAGGGCTTTACAAGGGGACAGACCAGGAATTCAGCTTTTCCGATACCTATAACCCGATTTCTTTCGACGGCGCAAGATATTGCGAGATCAGGGTATGGTCATTCTTCAGGGCTGTCAGCAACGAAATGGAGCAGTATAAAGGTTACGCATCGGGACACGACCTCAGCAACAGGATGCCTCTCTGGATCAAACCAAACCGTAAAGTCTCCAACTACGACCTTATGAATTTAATGCGAGATCATCTCGAGGGGACAGAATTTGACATGAGAAAAGACATTGGCGCAGGTCCCTTCGGCTCGCCATACCGCTGGAGGCCGCTTTCCTGGAAAGTATCCGACGACCCCAACGCCCCGACTTACTGCAACGAGAGAGCTACCGGAACGCAGCAGACAGGATTTGTCTTTGTTGCAGAATCACGCAACTGGCTTCCTGATCCTATCGGCGGTATCTTCTGGTTCGGCGTTGACGATGCAGGTACAACTGTTTTCAATCCGATGTACTGCGGTATCACCGAGATACCCGAATGTTTCAAGGTAGGGAACGGAAGCATGGTCACCTACTCCCCCACTTCTGCCTTCTGGCTGTTCAACCAGGTTGCCAACCAGTGTTACCTTCGCTATGATATGATGAGTGAGGATGCTCTTAAGGTTCAGAGAGAACTGGAAACCAGATATATTAAGGAAACAGTTTCCAAAATCGATGAGGAAGCAAAGAAACTTTATGAAAACGATGTATGGAAAGCACGTGATTACCTTACCAGATATTCAGTCGAAACAGCAGGTAATACGTTCAATGAATGGAAAAAACTAAGTGAATACCTGCTCGTCAAATACATCGATGGCAACATAAAAAAGGAAAAAGACGGCAAGTTCTCCACTACCGAGGACGGATATCCTGATTTCCCGATGCAGCCGGGCTATGATGACAAGTGGAAAAAATCGGTCATTCAGGACACTGGCAACAAGCTGCTTGTTCCGGCAGGAGGTTCTCATTAATTGTTGGTATGACCATTAAATGGCAAAATTTAAATTATGGTGTTTGTGAATATTAAGAAAATTTGTATTTTTGCACCCTGATTTTAGATCATGTTGTTTGAAACAAAATTGTTGTGAAATGAATTTAATGGATGTTGTTGAAAAGGAATTTGCAGTAAAAAATGAATATCCCAGGTTTATTGCCGGGGATACTGTTACTGTTCACTATAAGATAAAGGAAGGGAACAAGGAGCGAATTCAGCAATTCCGCGGCGTAGTGATCCAGCGGAGTGGCAGCGGCCACACTGAGACCTTTACTGTCAGAAAAATGTCGGGCAATATTGGTGTTGAAAGAATATTCCCGCTTGTCTCACCTTCGATTGACAAGATCGAAGTTAACAAGCATGGTAAAGTGCGCAGGGCCAGGATATTCTACCTCCGCGACCTTACCGGAAAGAAAGCACGCATAAAGGAAAAGAAATTCTAGAATTAGTTTATATCAAAAAAGGCTGTCCGCAAGGAACAGCCTTTTTTGGTTTTATATCTTCTGTAGCAGTTCTTCACGCTTTGCCTTAGCCTCATCAACAAGCTTCAATGCCTTTTCGTCGGCCTCTTTTACCAGTTGATCAGCCTTCCGGTCTGCTTCTTTAATGATACCGTCGGCTGCCTTTTGAGCCCCGAGCCTGGCAATCGGACCTTTGGATTCTGCTTCCTTAACCAGCTTGTCGGCCTGGGCCCTGGCTTCAAGACGGATCTTTTCCGCAGCCCTTGAAGCCTCATCCCTTAACTGCTGACCTCTGTCTTCTGCTTCCTTAACCAGTTTGTCACCCTGTATTTCAGCTTCGTTCTTCACGTTATCCCTGACCTCTTCAACTTTCTCCCCTACAGTTTCCTTTACTGCCTCCCTTGCTGTTTCCCTGATGTCCATTACAGATGTGCTGTCAGGAGGTGTGCTGCCAAAGAACGGCTTTACAACGGGCTTGAGGAAAGTACCGGAAACATTTACATTGACTTTCAGCAGTTCTGACGGCTTAATAGTAAGGCCAAATGCCGAGGCCTGCGCCGACAGGCTTTCAATAAGTGAATTGGCGGCATCTCCCAGATCTGACCTGGGTATTTCCGTCTTAATCACATAATTGATCGTCTGGTCCATACCCTGGTCACCGCTTATGTTCATTTTTAAATTTCCCACACGGGTGTTGAACGGACTGACGAACAAACGACCGTCCCTGACCTTGAAGCTGATATTTAAATCCCTGAACGTATTTGTATAGCCTTTCCCCACCTTGAGGACCTCCTTCAGGGTATTAAAGACTGCAGATTCGACAAGGGTCACTTCATTTGACTGCATTTTTCCGGCTCCGGTAATTGTTGAAATCCTGGGCATGAAATCATTCTGCAGCATACTGCTGAAATTAAGTGCAAAGTTGAATTTACCATCAATACCCTTTGCTGTCGGAGCCAGCATCTTAAGAGTATTGAAGACGTCAAATGCATCCCTGATTCCAAGATCAAAAACGTTAAGATCAGCCTTTACAAACGGATTAAGTGTGTCTCGGGTATCATAATCAGCATTGAAAGCCACTTTGCCTCCGAGCAGGTCCATCCCGGTATCCTTTAAAGTCAGGATCCCGTCTTTAACAAGAATGTGACCGGTAACATTGCTTACATTTATATTATTGTATTTGAACCTGTCAACCTGAGCATTGAAATCGAAGTCAATGTTGCCAGGCACTCTGATGACTGCCAGTGAAGCAGTGTCTTCCTCAGTTGTTTCACTTGACATACCCGCCATGATTTCAGTCAGATCGATCTGCCGTGAATGAAGCGAAAGGCTGCCCCTGATGGTCTCATCTTTAAGCATGTAAGGGATGTAGTTTTCAAGTTTTCCTGCAAGGTTGAAATCGCTGCCCTGCCCGATGCTTATTTCTGCATTTTTAAGCTCAGCAAATGCCGGAGTGATAGACATTCCTGCTTCCCTGATATTTATTTCGGGATATCCGGTCATTGCTACCAGCATGTCTTTCAGGTTGATGGTTCCCGATGCCTTAAACCTGTCATACTGCGATTGTTCGAGCATCGACATCCTTCCAGCCAGATCTACTGACATGTCAATCAGCCCTGCCAGCTTTATACTATCCATCGGGATTGCTTTTGTAAGTGCCGTCAGGTCTATTTTCCCCCTGGCAGAACCATCGATATCGGGATCACTCATTGGAGTTCTGAGATAAAACCTCATATCAAAAGGATTTCCGGCAAGTTCAAAATGAAAACCCGAAACATCCACCCTGGTTTTATCCATATCCTTTCCATCAATAAATACTGACGATTCGAGGTTTATTCCTTTTATCTGTTCCGGAAGCGCAGGATAGCTGATCAAACCGTCCATTACATTCAGATCAAGGGAAATATCAGGCATGGTGCTGTCGGCGCTGCTGTAGATTCCTTTTGCCACACCGGAAAGGTTAAATGTGCCTTCAGCTTTCAGATCCTGAAAATCCTTCATATATAATGCAGGTATAAGTGAGATAAGTGATTTAAATGAAGTCTCATCTGATCTGAATGTCAGATCGGTTTCTATATCATCACCCGGCATGATAACAGTTCCTGCAAAATTAAGAAGCAGGTCGTTGATTGTCACCGAATTTTCCCTGAGCCGGAATATCATGCTGTCGATGTCTGCCAGAACATTCACCAATGCAGTTGCATTTGCACTGCTGATATATTTTATGTCTTCCATTACAAAATCAAAGTCGTCCGATTCAAGGGCAATGACCAGGTCGCTTTTGTTGCCGGCAAGATCACCGCTCAGAGAACCGTTCACATTACCCAGCCATACTGCAACATCCGATTCCCTGTCAATATACGAAACAGAGCTGGTGAGCATTTTTACCTCTTTCAGGAGAATCTTCACGCCGGAATCTGATTCCGCTTCAGCTTCCTCATCCTCGCTGTCGGTCATTATATCCCAGTTTGCGCTTCCATCTTCAAGGACCAGGGTCTTGATGCCGGCGCCATCAATTATCACCGATTTGACTTCATAGCCTTCCTTTCCGAAAAGACTCGACAGATTAAACACCAGATTAATTGAATTAGCAGCAGCAAGGGTGTCGCCTTCAAACTTTCCGACACCTGCCACCGACAGGTTCTCAAGTGAAAAGGTCAGGTTGGGAAAGTTTCTGAAGAATCCCAGCTTGTAGTCGCCAAAACTCACCCTGGCTTCAACCGATTCGTTGATCACATTCACAACCTTCTCCTTTATTTTGTCCCTGAAGAGAAGGGGGATTGAGAACAGAAGTATCAGGATGAGAAGAACCAGTCCGAGGAGTGATTTCAATATTATTGAGGTTGTTTTTTTCATCATATTATAATTTTGATTTTAGAGGTATGATGGAACCGCACATGACTGAAAATTATCTCCGATAAGTGTTTGCGTTTGAAGTCAATCATACGGGTTTCATCTTAAGTAATTTGTCTAATGAATTTCAACGATATAAAATATGAAATATTTTACGTTTTTCGACAAATAAAGATAAGCATTAACAGAGGCAGAAAAAATTATTATATTTGCAACCTGAAATTGACAATGAGGTCCCGTAGCTTAACTGAATAGAGCATCTGACTACGGATCAGAAGGTTACAGGTTTGAATCCTGTCGGGATCACAA
>JAVEXG010000109.1:0-12034 GCA_034004115.1 Bacteroidales bacterium
GGGTTCCTGTCGCCGTAACCTGTTTCGGGACGTCCGACTGCAACGTTCTGGACATAGTTTGCATTGATCCATGCATCCAGGTATTTATTGACGTTGATGTTACCGCTGAGGTTAACCGTATTCTTTTTCAGCGAACTGTTCGGGGTAATACCCGTAACATCCATGTTGGTGAATGAAGCACGAAGGCCTCCCCTGCTGTTGCTTGCATTAATGGCAACATTATTCGTATAGTTTACGCCCGTCTTGAAAAAGTAGGTGTAATCATTTTCAGGATATACCCAGGGAACCTCCTTGAGATAGTTCTGGGTATCATATTCGTCAAATGCATTCCAGGGAAGCACCATAACTGAAGGATCAAGCTTGGGACCCCAGCTTTCATCTACATCATATGCTGGATAAAGATAATCCTGACCATTGACAGTGATTTCATTAAAGTCGTCGCCATAGCCGCCTCCATAAACTTTCTGGTATTTCGGGAAGTACTTTGCTTCCTCAAAGTTAACGCTTGAGTTGACTGATACACCGAACGAATTTTCAGAAGTGGATCTTCCTTTTTTGGTTGTAACCATAACAACGCCGTTGGCTGCTCTGGATCCGTAAAGGGCCGAGGCGCTTGCTCCCTTCAGAACCGAGATTGACTCGATATCGTCAGGGTTGATGTCAGCAGCAAGGTTTCCCAGGTCATAGCCTCCTGCACCTGTTGCACCGTATGAGTAGTCGGAGTTATCGATCGGTATACCATCAACAACGAATAAGGGCTGGTTGTTCTTTGTAAGAGAGGTATTACCGCGGATGTTAATCTTGGCGCCTCCTCCCATCTGACCGGTGGCAGTGGTAATCTGAACACCTGCAACACGTCCTGAAAGGCTGCCGACGATGTTTTGTGTACGAACTTTTGCAAGTTCTTCTCCTTTAACATCCTGAACGGCATAACCCAGAGCTTTTTTCTCACGCGAAATACCGAGAGCTGTAACAACAACCTCATCCAATCCCACGAGATCAGATTCAAGAACAGCGTTGATAACAGTACGGTTTTGTATCGCGACCTCCTGAGATTTCATTCCGATGTATGAAAACACGAGGGTAGTAGCATCGGCCGGTACATTTATTGAGTAGCGTCCGCTCGCATCGGTAACGGCACCAATTGTAGTACCCTTAACCTGTACCGTGACACCAGGGATAGGGCCTTCTCCCTCCACAGCGGAGGTGATGGACCCTGTAATTACTCTTGTCTGCGCAAACAGGGTCGTGACTCCTGCAAACACAAACAAAACAATCATCAGTAATAGTTTCTTCATAAGAGATTAATTTAGGTTTGAATTTAACATGTCAAATATAATGGATTTTTGAAAAACAGCATATTTATGATGGGTATATTAATATTCATTAACAAAATCAGGCATTTTATGAATGAAATTAAGGAACTGCAATTGACGATGTTGCCAGGCTGTTCCTGCCTAAATAATTACATAAAATAGTGATTAACAGTATGATTTCGATCGGTTTGAATAAAAAAAAAGCTGATCTGCAATAATTGCAGATCAGCCATTTAATAAGTAAGGTAGTCTTATTCCTGTTTGGTCATTACCACAGTATTGGTATATTGAGCTACTCCGGGCGCATCTCCGTCATAATCGAGATTTAGATCAAGGGTGATTTTTGGCGTTGCGCCGCATCCGTCCCATGTACCTGAACCGAAATACCAGTAATCCCATGGCCCCGGTACTGTCTGTCCCCAATATGTAAAAGGAACACTCACAGTGCCATCATTCAGATTGAGAGTAAGGGTTATGTCACCGTATGGTTCAACAGTAGCCTGAAAAGCCTCTCCCCAGTCGATGAAGACCTGTCCGAGAAGGCCGGGAATCCCTTCTGCACCAACCTTAACAACAATCTGATCATCTTCAGCTCCTTCCGCAACTTCAACAGTTGTCGTCCTGGGTTTGTCACCTGTTTCAACAATATCCCATGTCCCAATCAGATCTGCACGCACCACCGGACAGAATGGTTTAACGGTCACTTCAATGGCTTTTGGATCAGAGGTTTTTCCTCCCACTGTAGTCTCAGTTACATTAACATATGCCTTCCCGCTGGCAGGCAATGTATTGAACTGGATGGTGGCTGTCCTTGTGTCCGGACTGACTGACTGAACAGTTGCATCAGTGGCGGTCCAGTTCCAGGTTGAACCTGCCCGGAAGTAGGAAACCCCAAAGTCGTAGGTAAAAGTCTGCAGAACAAGTGATGGTCCGGCAGTGCTGAGAACGGCAGGGACCACCATGGAGGCATCGTAGGCATCCTGTGCCTTCTCCATCGCGGTTGGTTCACAGGCGGCAAAAAGGGATATAGCCACCAGTAGTGAAGTTAACCTGATCAATATTTTGTTTTTCATAATTTGAATTTTAGTTGTTTATATTAATAAGGTACTAGAACCATCCGCCGTTTGAATAATCCTGGCCTGCGACGCCCTTGTCGGCTCCGAAGCTGTAGGGTTCCATCAGGTTGACCTCAAGCTGCTGCCCGGGGATCGGGAAATGAAGGGGTGTTCCCTTCTGGAGTTTGTCAGCCTTGCGCATGGTGCAGAATTCAACTCCCACTCCCGTTTCGAAAAGCTCTATATTCCTCTCGTGGAATATTGCGGCTTCAACCTCGGCGGCTGTAGCTCCGATTGGGGCCAGACCGCCTCTGGTAATC
Source organism: Bacteroidales bacterium (assembly GCA_034004115.1). Classification (GTDB taxonomy): domain Bacteria; phylum Bacteroidota; class Bacteroidia; order Bacteroidales; family VadinHA17; genus LD21. The sequence goes on from JAVEXG010000109.1 coordinate 2,692, forward strand.
CTTTCACCTGCATTGATTATGTCGGCAGCACCCGTGAAGTTTGACTGGTGCATCATTGCTTCAGCCTTCAGCAGATCGTTCTCTGCTTTTCTGAATACGGGTGAAGGGGTGGTCCAGGTTGCAAGGTAATCATCATGCCTTTTATACCTGTAGCATGAATAATGATAATAACCTCTTTCAACCCTGAATGTGCATGATGACAGATACTGGAAGTCAGTGAAAATGCGGTCATCAACGCCGTCCTCATGAGCTGTGGTCGGAGCGGGAAGAGCTGCCCACTGATCAGGACCAAGTGTCCAGCGTGCCGGCATTTCGGGGTCCATCATATTAGCAATTCTCATATCAACCTGGCCCCAGCCAGCATAATTGGCATAGGTATGGTACAGGTCGTACCAGTCGATGTCATCCATTTTGGGAGCAAAGTCGAATGTGAGTCCCTTGTTGGCATATGCAAGCACCCTGCCCCAGTCTACTGCATCATTGTCGGCCTTGTTACGCGGCGAGAAAGACAGGAGCTTTGCAGCCATTGAGTTTGCAATCTGACCTATCTCTACTTCGGTATAAGTCATACCGGGAATCCAGGGTCCCGGAAGGGTAAATTCAGTTGATGAGCACGTTGCAATGCATTTATCAAGGCTTGCAACTGCAGCTGTAATGAGATCGGTATATGGAACTGCCGGTATTTCACCTGTAAGGTCGGTATCCTCCGTGACAACAAAGCCCTTGTCATAAAACAGGCCTATATAACCCATTGCCAGTCCCTGTCCGAGGTAAGCCATGGCTTCAACCATACCTGTTTCGTCAGTACCGTCATCAGCGGTTATCACCATGCCATCATTTATTATTTTACCAAGAATTTCGTTGGATGAGGAGAGCAGGGAGTACAATGATTTATACATAGTCTCATTTACAGTTGCATTACCGTACGCCGGAGTATTATCCCAGGCAATACGGGGCTCCATGCTGAAGTGCCACATGGCCACGTTACCATGCGAACAGGTTCCTGCATCTGCTCCGACCCAAAGGGCAAGTGCCGGGCCGTCGTATTCCTGGGTGGATTGGAACCAGGTGTTAATGAGTCCGCCTGCAACCCCCTTTACATCGGAAGGCTTGGAAAATGCAGTCGCAAAATCCGGGTCGTTCAGATTCTTTACCTCCAGACTTTCGCAGCCTGTTACCAGGAATGCTGTCAGAACAGTAAAGAGAAATAAATATTTGAATGTTTTCATATCCTTATCAGTTTTTTAATTAGAACTTCAATTCAAGTGATGCAGCGAACGACCTGTAGTTCGGGTATCCCATGAAATCATATGAGAAATACTGTGTACCGTCTGTCGTGGCAACTTCCGGATCGTATCCTGAATAATTTGTCAGGGTATAAAGGTTCTTGCCAAGAATCGACAACTTGATGCCCTTGACATAGCCATTGGCAAAGTTGCTGAGAGCAGAAGCTGGTATTGTATAAGACAGGGAGACTTCCCTCAGTTTCAGATAGGTTCCGTCCTCAACCCAGAAATCGTTGAAGTCGTTTACATCGTAGAAAGTCTTGTAGTAGGTAAGGGTTTTCTTCAGGTAGTCGGGTTTGCCGAACTGGTCCATCATGCCATGTCTGTCATCCCTTGTGAGCCACTGTGCCGATTTGTTGTAGATATCGCCGCCGTTTTTCCACTCGAGAAGTGCATAAAGACCGAATCCCTTCCAGCTGAAGTTGTTTGTCATGGCCAGCTTGAATTTCGGGTTTGAATCGCCGGTCTTGCCATACCATACCGCACCGGTCTCATCAAGTTTCTTGATTGGCTTTTCCGATGTTGTTCCTTCGGTGCCTTTGGCGATTACATATCCGTCGCTGTTGAGAACGTAATTGCTTATGTTATCTGTTTCGCCCAACTGCTGGGCAAGTTCCTCGAGCGAGGTAAGGAATTTATATCCGTACATTGCACCGAATACTTCACCCTCCCGGATATAGAAGCACTTGTTTGCTTCCTGTCCCTGCGGACCTGTCTGGAAAGGAGGAACTGTCAGTTCGGTGATCTCCGTTCTTACCCTGTCGAATATGAAGCCGACATTATAGGTCAGATTGGTCTTTCTAACAACAGCAGCATTAAATGATGCTTCCCACACTTTTGAGTTAAGTGCTCCGGCGTTCTGAACCTGGCCCGGCCACCCTCCGTACTGAACAGCAAGAGGAACTCCAAGTATCTGGTCGGTTGTATTTGTTATGGAACGGATTACTTCGAGGCTGAATCTGTTGAGGAAATCGAGATTTAATCCGATTTCCCATTCCTTCGAGAGAGAAGGTTTCAGGTTAATGTTACCCAGCTGGGACTTGGATGTAAGACCTCCTCCGATTGACATTACTTCATATTGATCTGCAAAACCAGGCCTCTGGCCGGCGGTGCCGTATGCAGCCCTCAGTTTGAATTCCTGAACACCCGGGATCTTTATGTCCTCGGTTATCCTCCAGGCAGCTGAAAGCCTGTAATACGGATTCCATCTGGCTTCCGAACCGAAGAGTGATGATCCGTCGTAGCGGTACATGCCGTCGAAGATATATTTGTCCTTGTAATCGAGGTAAAGGATTGCAAAATAGTTCTTTGCAATGATTTCATCCTGGTAGCTTGTGATGCTTTTATTCCCCGATATTGCATCAAATGTCGGAACTCCTCCGAGGCTGAAGTCACTACCCGTTGCAGAATGGCTCTTATAGGCTTCCTTCTCAAAAAGATAGCTCAGTTTGGCCCTTGTGTTGAAGTCACCGATTTTCTTGTTGAAATTCACGGTAGCCTGGAAATTCTGGGAGAAATCGGCCGAACTTGCCCTGTAATATGAACCAAGTGAATAGACTGGTCCTTCACCACCACGCACATATGTGTCGTAGGGGTTATAGGTGGTATAGTCACCCAGAGAGTATTCAAAGGCGTATTTTCCTTCCAGACTGATTGAATTGATAAGGTTATACCTGGCGCTGTAGGTACCCAGAATTCTGTCGCGTTTTGTAAGATCCTCGATCTTCCAGAGGTTGTATATCGGGCTTTCCTGTTCATCCTGCCATTTGTTCGGGATAAAAAGGTAGGGCTGGCCGTCGGGATTCGGGGCATTGAAATCGACATCAGGTTCGATAAGCAGGGTGTTGAAAAATACACCTCCGTTGTAATAGCTGGCACCTCCCGGATCCTGTGTTGAGGACTTCACATAGAGGTTTGATGCTGAAAGAGCAAGTTTTGGAGTCAGTTTATGGTCTACGTTCAGCCTGAAGCTATTTCTCTTATAGCCGTCAGTTTCGGCAACAAGACCCGACTGACGGTTATTTTCGAAAGATAACAGGAAGTTTGTCTTTCCAAGGTTGGATCCGACTGAAACGTAGTTTGTATAATAGCTGCTGCCGGGGAAAACCTCTTCCTCATGATCATAGATGCGTGCATAGGGATTGTCAAGATACTGATCGGGTTCAATTGACCTGGATCCGTCAATGCCATCGTCACCATATCCCGGATAATTTGCAGGGTAGGTAACACCCTTGTACCTGGTGTAGGGGAAACTTCCCTGGTCATCCGCCAGCTGATACTGGTGGTGGGTGGCAAGGTTATATTTCTTTGCAAGTGTGTTTATGCCGAATTCATTCCTGACAATTACCTCCGTCCTGCCCTCAACGAGCAAATTGCCGCGGCGTGTGGTAACAGCAATAACGCCGTTTCCTGCGCGCGATCCGTAAAGAGCAGATGCCGATGCGCCCTTGACAACTTCAATCGACTCGATATCATCGACGTTGATGTCACCGAGCGTTCCTTCCATTATTGCCCCGTCGAGGATGATGAGGGGAGCCTGTGAACCGGAGATCTGGGTGGCGCCGCGGACAAGTATTGTCGCTGCACTTCCGGGCTCACCGTTTGAACTGATAATTGTAAGTCCGGCCACTTTGCCCTGCAGGGCTGATGAAGCCGAACCGGCGTAAACTTCCTTGAGCTTGTTTTCATCAACACGCTCAACTGATACGGCAAGCTTCTTTTTGGGAGTTCCGGCGGCAACACCGGTGACAATAACTTCGTCGAGGTTCAGAAGGTCTTGTTCCATAACGACATCTATGACACTTCTGTCTCCTATCGTCTCCTCCCGGGTTTTCATCCCGATAAAGGAGAAGCTCAGGGTCCTGGAATTCTCAGGTACACTCAGAGTGTATTTTCCTGCCATGTCGGTATAGGCACCAAGGGTGGTGCCCAGGACTGTGACAGATACTCCGGGAATTGGTCCCTCCCCTTCAACCGAAGAGGTGACTGTACCTGTAATAACTCTTGTTTGTGCCAAAAGGGTTGAGGCACCCATGAACACAAAAAGAACAATCAACAGTAGTTGTTTCTTCATACGATTTGGTATTAGGTTTGATGTGTAAACAATCCAAAGATAATGGATTGAAAATAAAAACAAAATGTTAAAGCTGTTTTTTAACATCAAATGACTACTGTTTTTCTGAAAACAGCATCAGATGCACATTTCAGGCAGTAAAAAACTGTAAGCATCCCTGAAAAAAGGACCTATATCAGGTGATTTACAGTGCTTCCGGGAGCAAATTGAAAAGGAGAAACTACTTTAGCAACCTCACATAATGTGAATAAAACAACGGAATTGTTTCTATTCCCTTAAACAGATTAAAAAGCGGGTAGTTTTCATTAGGGGAATGTATGGCATCTGTATCGAGACCGAAGCCGATCAGGATAGACTTTATTCCAAGTATCTTTTCGAATGCTGAAACAATCGGGATGCTTCCTCCGCTGCGGACAGGAATCGGTTTCTTGCCGAACGATTCCTCCATCGCAAGGGCGGCTGCCTGGTATTCAGGCGTGTCGAGGGGACTGACATAAGCCTCTCCTCCATGAAGATACTCAACCTTCACTTTTACACCCCGGGGGGCAATTGAAAGAAAATAATCCCTGAAAAGATTCGCTGTCTTTTCGGCATTCTGGTTCGGGACGAGACGCATTGATATTTTGGCATAAGCCTTTGAAGGTAAAATTGTTTTTGTTCCTTCACCCGTGAATCCACCCCAGATCCCGTTAATGTCGAGCGTCGGCCGGATGCCTGTCCGTTCCAGGTCAGTATAACCTTTTTCTCCTCCAAGATCATCAACCCCGATTGACTTCATGTATTTTTCCCTGTTGAAAGGCCGTAAGGCCATAGCATTTCGTTCCTTCCTGCTTACAGGCAGCACATCGTCGTAGAAACCGGGAATTGTAATATGACCGTTCCTGTCCTTCAGCGATGCGATCATATCGCACAGGACATTGCACGGATTGACAACTGCTCCTCCGTATATCCCTGAGTGAAGGTCGTGACCTGGTCCGGTCACCTCCACCTGCATATACGACAGTCCCCGAAGTCCGGAGGTTATCGAGGGAAAGTCGGGAGCTATCATTGTTGTATCGGATATCAGGATCACGTTTGCGGCAAGCATTTTTCTGTTGTCGCGGCAGAATTTCTCCAGGCTTTCCGATCCGGTCTCCTCCTCGCCCTCGATCATGAATTTCACATTGCAGGGCAGGGTTCCGGTACCTGTCATGAATTCAAAGGCCTTGACATGCATGAAAAGCTGGCCCTTATCATCGTCGGCACCCCTTGCCCATATCCTTCCGTCGCGCACTTCAGGCTCGAAGGGAGGTGACTTCCACAGATCGAGAGGTTCTGCAGGCTGAACGTCGTAATGGCCGTAAACTAGCACGGTAGGAAGCTTTGCGGAGATAAGCTTCTCGGCATACACGACCGGATTCCCGGCAGTAGGGAAAATCTTCGCCTTTGAAGCCCCTGCCTTTTCAAGGGAATCCTTAAGGAATTCAGCAGCCCTGATCATATCGGGTTTGTTCTCCTGCTTTGCACTTACCGATGGTATCCGTATCAGTTCAAACAACTCTTCAAGAAACCTGTCGCGGTTCCGCTCGATATAGGTACTAATGCTGGTCATGGATATTTAGTTTTTTATATGTTTAAATTTATGATAATATGTCCATTATTAGATATCTGTAAAATAAATGACTTGATGAAGATAGTAATTTTCCACTAAAGTCCCGGCAACTGGGGGGCGCTTCTTACCGTCAGCTGAAGCTGACGGTAACGGAAGAACGTATTCCAGCCAACTTTCAGTGGCAGTCAGCACCGCTGTGGCATGCCTTCTTATTACAGTAAGCTTAATTTGAGGTACTCGCTGCTGTGGTATGTCTTCTTATTACTGTCAGCTTCAGTTGCGGTCATCGCTGCCTCCGGCTACTCTTCTTATTTCCGTCGGCTTCAGCCGACGGTTGAGGCACCCCCCTGGCCGTGGGGCTTTAGCCCCCTGGTTTTTATCAGGGACTAAAGTCCCGGCAACTGGGGGGCGCTTCTTACCGTCAGCTGAAGCTGACGGTAACGGAAGAACGTATTCCAGCCAACTTTCAGTGGCAGTCAGCACCGCTGTGGCATGCCTTCTTATTACAGTAAGCTTAATTTGAGGTACTCGCTGCTGTGGTATGTCTTCTTATTACTGTCAGCTTCAGTTGAGGTCATCGCTGCCTCCGGCTACTCTTCTTATTTCCGTCGGCTTCAGCCGACGGTTGAGGCGCCCCCCCTGGCCGTGGGGCTTTAGCCCCCCTTTTTTTTATCAGGATATCCCGAAACGGCCGGGATTTTTTCTGATTTCCTCAGCGGCGATGCAGAGTTCATTGTAAGTCTCCTCACCGAATGCCCTGATCAGAGGGTCTTTCAGAAATTCATATACAAAGACTCCCTCTTTCCTGCCGGTGTCAACTGCAGTGTGGCAAATTGAAAGTTCCTGGTAATTGACAGCCGTGAACCCGTCAAATTGCTTCACCCTTGCCGGGAAAAGATGGCATGAAATGGGTTTTCTGAACGGGATTTTCCCTTCGAGGAATGCTTTTTCGATCCCGCACAGGTAAATATTATCCTTTTTAAGAGCGTAGGCGCACTCCTCGTCGCCAATCAGCGGTGTAACCCTCTCTCCCTCAAAGTCAACGACACTGGTCCCTTCCCTTTCAATTGTTTCAGCGCCCTCGGGTCTGATGTACGATTTTACCTCAGGCCAGATCTCTTCCAGAATATCAACTTCATCATTTCTCAAAGGCGCTCCCGAATCACCATAACGGCAGCAGTTTCCAAGGCAGCGGGGCAGGTTGCATCTGAATTTCTTCCCGATAATATCGAGACTGAAAATGGTGTCGTTTATGCGGATCATCAGCTTACCAGAACCTTACCGGTCATTTCATCCGGGATCGGGATACCCATTATAGTAAGCAGAGTAGGTGCCACATCTGCAAGTATACCCTCCTTAACCGATTTATAATCATCGCTTACCAGGATGCAGGGAACCGGATTCAGGGAGTGGGCCGTATTCGGGCTTCCGTCTTCATTCAGCGCCTTGTCGGCATTACCGTGGTCGGCTATTATAACTACGTCATAGCCTTTTTCCCTCGCCGCGTTCACAACTGCCCCGGCGCATTCGTCAACTGTTGCCACCGCTTTCCTGATAGCATCATAGATGCCAGTATGCCCTACCATGTCGCCGTTTGCGAAATTAAGGCAGATGAAATCGAATTTCTCTGTATTTATAGCCTGAATCACTGCATCCCTGACGCCGTAAGCGCTCATTTCAGGCTGGAGGTCATAGGTCGCCACCTTTGGGGAAGGAATCAGTATCCTCTCTTCGTTTTTGAAAACCTCTTCCCTGCCGCCTGAAAAGAAGAAGGTTACATGTGCATATTTTTCAGTCTCTGCGATCCGGAGCTGTGCCTTTCCTGCTTTTGAGATAACCTCGCCTATCGTGTGGCCGGCATTCTCCTTGGGATAGATTATGTGAAGTCCCTTGAAGGTGGCGTCGTATGGTGTCAGGGTGCAATAATGAAGAGGCATTGTATGCATTCCGAATTCCGGAAGGTCTTTCTGGGTGAGGGCTATTGTAAGCTCCTTTGCCCTGTCGTTCCTGAAATTGAAGAACACCACAACGTCACCTGGCTGCAGTTTCCCGATCGCTTCCCCCTTTTCGTCGACAACGGCAATAGGGTTCATGAATTCATCCGTAACTCCATCGTCGTAGGAAAGCTGGATAGCATCCAGAATATCATTGGTTTGCTTACCCTCCCCGCCTACAATCAGGTCATAGGCAATTTTTACTCTTTCCCATCTCTTGTCGCGATCCATAGCATAATACCTTCCGATGAATGAGGCCACCCTGCCGTTTGACACTTTCAGATGATCGAGAAGATTTTTCATATAACCCTTCCCGCTTCTGGGATCTGTATCGCGTCCGTCGCCGAAACCATGTATAAAGACATTCTTAATTCCGTACTCTCCGGTCATATCGCACAGGTAATACAGGTGAGTATCAAGGGAATGAACTCCGCCGTCGGAAAGCAATCCCATGAAATGCACCTGTTTCCCGTTGTCTCTTGCATATGAGAATGCCTCAGTAAGTACAGGGTTCTTTTTTATGTCACCTGTCTTGCATTCCAGGTTTATCTTGACAAGGTCCTGGTATATAACACGTCCTGCTCCGATGTTAAGGTGTCCCACCTCCGAGTTTCCCATCTGTCCGTCGGGTAATCCGACGTTTTCCCCCGATGCATGAAGCTGTGAATTCGGGTACTTAAGCATAAGACCGGTAATATTTGGAGTTGGTACCTGGCTTATCACATCTGCAACCGATCCGTCGCCTAATCCCCAGCCGTCGAGTATCATTAAAAGAGTCTTCCTGTTTTTCATGAGAATGATTTGTAATAAGAATAAACATAAAAGAAATAAACCTTGTTCATGCAAGCGGAGGCAAAATTAGCTAAAATTTGGATTGGTAGGTAAGGGAAAGGCGTAAAGGCGTAAAGGCGTAAAGGGGTGAAGGCGTAAAGGGGTGAAGGGGCATTAAGGCGTTTGGGCGTTAGGGCATGAAGGCTTTAAGGTTAATAGGGTAAAGAGCAGTGCTGCCCGGAATTTTCAAAATGCAAAACTTCTTCCAGTCCCGTAAGGGGCGAAATGTTATAGAGCGGGGCAACGCCCCGTTTATGGCAATTACATCAATTGGCGGACATAAGGACGGGCTGCGCCCATCCCTAAATTATTAGAGGCCTACGGCCTTAGTCTTTCTTCCGTCTTCTGTCTTCTGTCTTCCGTCTTCTGTCTCAAAAACCCATATCGTTTTAGGTAAATAAATTATTGATTTACAATAACCTGGATATTGTTTTACGATAAATAATCGTGGATTTTTTATTCAACCCGCTCCGGGGTTGGCAAAATGATGACTGCACTTTACCACGGATGTAACCGTGGCTATTGGACTTCAAGGCCTCCAGCCTTTACGCCGTCATGCCTTCATGCC
>JAVEXG010000110.1:0-12028 GCA_034004115.1 Bacteroidales bacterium
ACGTGTGCTCTTCCGATCTTAATCAGGGCCAAACTGTTTAACGTACGTCAGGCTAAATCATAAAGAAGAATAATTTCTCAATAAATTTTTCTACTAAAAAGCCAGCTGACTACAAAATGAATACATATCGTACGAAGGCAATCCGTAAGTCTATGAATCTAGACCCATTAACTATAAGATTTTAACGAACTTCAATACAAAAACAATGGAAGTATTATTAGTTAAGAGGAGGACAACATGACTAACACAGACAGCAAAACAACGAAACGAGCCAGGATGAGCTCACTGAGGAAGACCTCGCTGGTCGCGGGTTTATTATACGTACTAACTTTTGTATCAATCCCGACCTTATCTGTCTACAGCCAGGTAAAGGGCGCAAATTACATCGTTGGCTCCGGACCCGACACACCTGCCATCATCGGCGGTATCCTGGAGATATTCATTGCTCTGGCCGGCATAGGCACCGCCGTTGTACTGTATCCGGTGCTCAGGAAACAGAACGAAAGTGCTGCGTTGGGCCTCGTCGCAGCCCGCATTTTGGAATCTGGTACCATTTTCGCAGGAGTGGCGTTCATTCTGTCAATCGTGACTTTGCGGCAGACAGGGGCCGGAGCAGATTCGCTGGCCACCAGCCAGGGACTTGTAATTCTTTATAACCGAATCTTTCTGCTCGGACAAAGTTTCATGCCAGCTATTTGCGACTTATTGCTGGGTTTCCTGCTATATCATTCACGCCTGGTACCCAGGGGCCTTTCCCTGATTGGTATTGCCGGAGGCCCCGTACTCCTCATTGGCTACTTCTCTATACTATTCGGTCTCATCGGGCAACATGATCCATTGGTACCACTGTTCGCAATTCCAGTAGCACTTTTTGAATTTTCGCTGGGTCTCTACCTCATCTTTAAAGGCTTCAGACCTTCGCACATCACTGCCGGTATGTGATCGATGAAAATAATTCAATGAATTGAAATGAAATCAATCACACAAATCTTCAGGGAGCCCTGGCAGCACTCCTTCAAAACTTGTTGACGATCTCATGGGGGAAGCAAGTCTGAAAATGCCTTATCTGAATTAAGAAATAAGCCTTTTGACTAATTTTTGTACAGGACTGAGATGAGTGATGGCATAGGAACAACTTCAAAATATCATCAAATGAAAAATCGCAGAGATTTTGACGTAATAATAATTGGAGGAAGTTACTCGGGACTTTCCGCCAGCATGGCGTTATGCAGGGCGCTGAGACATGTTTTGATAATTGACAGCGGGAAGCCCTGTAACATCCAGACTCCTCATTCGCACAACTTTATCACTAATGACGGAAAGACCCCGAAAGAACTAGCAGCACTGGCAAAAGCGCAGGTGGAAAAGTATAATACAGTTTCTTTCTTCAGCGGATTGGCGACTGGCGGAGCCAGGACTGAAAATGGCTTTGAAATTCAGACTTCATCAGGCGAAACATTTCGCGCAAAGAAATTAATTTTTGCATCAGGGATTAAAGACATAATGGCTGATATTGAGGGATATGCCGAATGCTGGGGCATCTCTGTTCTTCACTGCCCCTATTGTCACGGATATGAAGTCAGAAATCTGAGAACAGGCATTCTGGGTAACGGAGATCCTGCCTTTGAATTTTCAAATCTCATTTCAAACTGGACAAAAGATCTTACTCTGTTTACCAATGGAAAATCGACTTTGTCTTCCAGCCAGAGGGAGAAGATGGAAAAGCATGGAATAAGAATAGTTGAGAAAGAAATTGAAAAACTGGAGCACAATGACGGGTTTATCCGGAACATCATTTTCAAGGACGGAACAAAATCTCCCTTGAAGGCTTTGTATGCACAAGCCCCGTTTAAGCAGCATTGCAGAATCCCTGAGACACTCGGATGTGAGTTGACTGATCCGGGTTACATTAAGACAGATTCTTTCCAAAGGACCACTGTACATGGAGTTTATGCCTGTGGTGACAATTCGTCACGTTCGAGAACTATTTCATATGCCGTTTCAACGGGTACAATAGCAGGAATGAAGGTAAATAAAGAGATCATTGAGGAGGAATTTTGATCCGGATTCAACCCCGACTCAATATTCTGTTGCCTGAATAAAAAACGATAAAAACTTCAATAAAAACTACCGCAAGAACTGCAGGACTTCACGACCGCCATCCTTCGCCCAACCTACGCAACGCTTCGGATGGCAATGCAAGTCTTCGGATGGTAAAACACGACCGCTCCGACGCTCCGGTCGGGCTTGCCCTGACAAACGAAGTTTAGTCAGCGGATCTTCGCTCCGCTCCGACACGACTTTCCTTCCTCCTCCCATAACCTTTTTCAATATTTCTCGTATATAGTTTATATGTCACTGCTTATCCCCAAATACATATAAATGAAAGCCAGCCAGGAGAGACTTTATGCTGATATTGCATTTCTATCAGGAATAAGACCATACCGGAATTACAGGAACCCTGAATCACTGAACAGGGCCGCTGATCATATAAGCCTTGAATTCAAAAAGGCAGGCCTTGAACCCGAAGAACAGAAGTGGATGGCAAAAGGCATGGAATACAGGACTGTCGGACCAGTCGAGCTACAGGGCATTCGGCTACAAGGCGGTGATGATAAACGACACCTCTTTTTTGAGGAACAAAAACTACCATAAGAAGTCCGATACAACTGATACCCTTGATTTTGATAGAATGTCGCATGTTGTAAACTCGGCTTATAATGCCATAACCGGACTGGGAAAGTGAAGAGCGGATAATTTACACTACTTAAACTGAATCAATTAGCTAGATTATTTCGGGGGATGAATCTTCATGTATTTCAGGCTGGTTTGTCAGCCAGACAATAGGGATATACTGCCAGTGCAGGATGAAGCCTTTTAGCTTGTAACTCCTGAAGATTATTCAGTTAAAAACAGCAAGATACGTTATACCACCATGCTCAAGGCCAAGGGACTTGAGAGGGATGTCGTCATTCTTGTCTCCTCCCCTCCTGTTGACAAAAAGATAAGGATTCAACTGTTTATAGGGGCATCGAGGGCGAAGGTGAAAGTGCATCTCCTTGCAGCCAGAGACCAGGGATAAAAAATACCAGTAAAAAGATTGCACTGTTCAAGATCAGTGCATAATAATACCGGCTGCTTGATTTTCCTTCCTCAAGAGGAATCAAAAGCAACTGGAAAATTAATATCAGGATTTTCACAACAAATCTTCATAACTTTCTATCTTTGCAATAATGCATCAAGAATCCTTAAGTGGATACCAACCGAGTATAACACCACGGTGGTAAGACGATGTGGATGGTCTGTCAAAAATGTTATGAATCGCGACTTTCCGAATTGTGCTTGATGTAAAAAGTTTTTGATTTTACACTAATACTTTTTACACATATGGAAGACATCTGGGACAAAACCAGGAGAGAGGTCTGGGATAAAAACTGGCATAATCTTGAATACGAAACATTTGAACTGATTGAAGAACTGTGGGAGGAATATTTAAATAAACACCTCGGCAATTCAATATATGGGTTTCGTGGTTTCCTGATGGGGCCTGAAACACCTATCCGGATCAATGCCTACAGAGTCAGGTTTGAGATTAAAACCTGGCTGGAGGTAAAGTATTCAATATTTCAATAACTATTGCACTATGGATGAGGAAGATGATGACGATTATGAAGAACACCTGAAAGCACAAAGGCGTTACGGATGGTTCAGAAAACTGGCAATCTTTAATGAGGTCGAAAACTTGTGGCTGGATTATATGGAGGTAATTGATTATCCCGGGATCGATTTTACAGGGTATGTGGCAAAGAACTATTACCGGGCAAGGGATCTGGAAGGAGCAAGATACCTTATCTGGATATGGAAATTTGTCAGGAGCTTTGAGCCAAAGTACCTGAACTGAAGGCTGTCGCGCAATCGAAGCAGAGAATAATCCCGTACAGTGTCAGAGAAGATTACCTTAAAAGGATTGCTGCATGACAATTACCTGCTTTGATGGGAAACCAGCCGGGCCGACGCCACGATGATAAAACGATGAGTCGAAACAAAGGAAAAATGTCATGAAACCAAACACGCTTTTGCAATCAATGATTTTCCTGATTTCAGTTTGTTTAACTTAATGATTTAATGAAATGGAATACGTCTACATCAGACAGGAGGGGGATCCTGCAACCCTGAAGAAATATGTTCAGGAAATGCATGACTCAGGCAATGAGGATTTAATTGCCGCCTACAACAGGCAGGCAGAAATCGGAATTACAGGAGTCCATTCACAGGCGCTTTATATCATGTCCCTGGGCCATGTTTTCCTGAAACGGTTTGGAATCAGTCCGGTAACCATGGAAAATAATATTCTGGAAATGAAGGGACTCATAAAGGCTACCAAAAACAGTTTTGAATTTATTGGTCAAAAGGACAAATAAATCAACTTGCCTTAAAATTATGGAACAGCAATCTTCCCTGTGGATAAAACACATGAAGGAATATCCGGATTATCCTGAATTAAGGTTTAAGAAACTGAACAGCGGATTTTATGGTTATCCTCTGTTCAATTTTGACAAATCCATCCTTGATAATGTGGACCTGGAAACATTTCTAATGGTTGAGAAGGACAGAATCCCCTTGTTTGTTGGCACTCAATTTGGAATTTATCCGGGATTAACCGATTTACCTGATTTTTATAAAGAAGACAGGACAATTGCCATATTGGGTAAATCAATATTATCCGGACATGTTTCCGGTCTTGGATTATACCTGTTGAAGGCAGATTCCGGGAACTGGTCTGACCGGAAAATTGAAATTGCCTGGTTTGAAAATGGAATTTAGCTGTGCCAGGATTAACTTATTCTGCCTGTCTTAAGCAAAATTACATGAACGTGGAAAACAAATATTGCTTATTTTGACACAGCTTAAGCGCTTGTTTGAAAGGATTTCATTTATCTGGTTTAAGGATCAGATCATCTGTAATAAGTAAAGAAACATTACTTAAAGGCAGACAATACTTGTTGAATTCAGTATTCTCGGTTTTTGACAGAAATATGCATCTTGTTTCAACTTTCTTTAGTGTAGCCAAATCTGAATAAATCATCGCTTTTCTGCCCCTGATTGTGAAAATTAGGATTTCATATTCTAGGTTAAAGATATTTGCGGTCATGGAAAAATTCGCATCCAGCTCACTATCTGTGAGCAGTAAAAAAGAAAATAGGGAAATAATTCAACAAGGACACAGAATAAAGTAATAAAAATACTGAAGCACAATATATTTTAAAAATGACATCATTTGTAAAATCTCTTGTGTCCTGGTTTTTTGACTTAGAAATCCATAGACTATTATTCTGTAGACAGATTCAAATACAATGCTTAAGACCAAGGGAATGGAGAGGGATGTTGTCATTATAGTCCGCTCCGCTCCTGCTGACAAAAAGATTTTGTTTCAGCTTTTTATCGGGGCATCGAGGGCAAAGGCGAAGATATATTTCCTTGCAGGTAACAGGTATCAGCCTATGCAGCTTATGAATGGGCTTTCAAAATCCCTATTTTTATGAAGATATTTTTTTAAATCTTGTTCCAATATCCTTACTTAAATCTTTTATTACCTCATCTACAATATCTTTCATGTTTACTTCTTTTGCAATCTCTCCTGCTGAATGGATCAAGTCACGGTAGAAATGTTGATCACCGGTAAACCTATGCCAAAAATCCTTACCCATATATACAGTATATTCTTTCTCCAAGGCTTTCACAAATGAGTTCTTTTCGCTTTCTTCTCCGTAAGTAAGACAAAAAACCAGATCGGATAAGTCAATTTTTAAATTATTCGTCCTTGCAAGATTCTTGACAGCCTGAAAATGATCTTTTATAGTTTTAATATCATCTTTATTAATGGCATTTGGACCAGATTTAAGCTGACAATATTTTTTTCTTTTATCAATTTGATCGACAAATTCGATATCAATTCCTGTTGTAGTTGAGCCATACGCCCCTAAAACCTTTGTGATAAAAGTTTGCATCTGAGTTCCAAAAGAAGTTGTAATTGAGGTACCCAAGGCTCTTGGATATACTAAGGCTTTTGCTAATGATTTAGGATTTGAGTTTCCTTCAAGATAATTAGCTAAGTAATAAAGCAGAAATGGGTTGATATTAAACTCATTGATGTCTTTGAGTTTCTTTGTGTTTTTCCTGTGGCTCTCAATTAATGAGTCTTTGAACCATTCTTTAAAGCTCTTAAGTATTTTATCCTTTTCCTTTTGATTCATTTTTATCTGGCCTAAAGATGTCTGTTTTAATAATTTCAAGTGCTAAGTTATAAATTACGTTGGTCGAAACAGCATTACCAAATTGTTTTTTTGCTATATTTTCATCTTTATGTATCGCAAACCAACTTGGGAAACCTTGAAGTTTACCAGCCTCCTTTGCATTAATTTGTCGATATTGTTTTGGCCTGATAATATCTTTAATAAATAACTCTTTATACTCTTTTGGTGATGTTCCCTTTATATTTTTTAAAGCAATAACATCTTTGGTACCAGTTGCAGTGAGGGTAGAAAAGATATTAGAATGAGGGAGATAGATTCTATAGATTCCATTTATGCCAGCTGAATTTTTAGAATTAACAAACACATATCCCTGATTATTAATGCGTTTTAATATTTTCTTTTTTATGAGATTTTTTAATTCTTCCTCTTTAAGATTTGGCATTAGTGAATTTAATTGTAAAAATGTTATGGGATTACCATCTGCAATACCATAGATTTTTTTTCTCCTGTTTTTCAAAATTGTAAGGCAAATATCCTTTTCTCGTTTTGTCGTTTTTATTATGTCCCAGGAATGTACAGTTGTGTGTCCATTTCGTGTATCACATAATACAAAAAAGTCATTAACCTCATCAATTTTTTGAAATCTGTTTCTTCCCATGGGAATCTTTTCACCGAATAATTCTTTTGGGTCGAATGTAATTTTTTCAACATTGATTTCCTTATCGGTAAAACCATCAATGATTTCATATAGAAAGGATTTCTTATTTGTGGATTTTGGAAATTTAAACTGGTGTTTGAACTTTAAGTCTTTTCTAAATCCAACAATAAAAATTCGATCTCTATTCTGGGGTAAACCAAAATCATAAGAATTAAGTAGTTTGTAATTAACGGTATATCCAATTTTCTCAAAGCTTTCAATAATTAAATCAAGATTTGCTTTATTTCTAGGATCAATAAGTCCTTTGACATTTTCAAAAATGAATGCCTTAGGAGTATTGAGTTCAACTACCCTTATGGAATCATGCCATAGTTTTCCTCGAGGATCATCAAATCCCCTCATTTTTCCGGCCACTGACCATGATTGGCAAGGAACCCCACCTGCAATAAGATCAACTTTAAAAGGTAATTTATTTATATTCGTAATACTTCCCAATTCTACTTCATCAGAATTCCTTCT
This sequence comes from Bacteroidales bacterium, assembly GCA_034004115.1. Lineage (GTDB taxonomy): Bacteria > Bacteroidota > Bacteroidia > Bacteroidales > VadinHA17 > LD21. The sequence continues at coordinate 7,432 of JAVEXG010000110.1, forward strand.
GCCAATGAAATTAGTTTTATAAGTTTCTATGGCGCTCTTATCAATTTCGGAGAAACCTAAGCATTTGCCTCCTAATGCCTCCAGAGGAATTCGAAAGCCACCAATTCCTGAGAATAAATCAACAAATGTGAATAAATGATCTTCAACAGGGAAATTAGAATCGATATACTCTTTGATTTGTTCAATACAATTATCAAGGTCTTGCTTTATCTCATGCTCCCAAAATCTAAAGACTTTCCAATTCGATTTTTTAAGTCCATAAGTCACCTCACTATCTCGAAGTATGTTCTTTTCAATCTTAGCTGACCAAAAATCATGATTATTATTTATGTTCTGCTTTTCAAGATTGTATCCATGCCAAAAGTCACCGTCACAAAAGATAGCTATTCGAAACCTAGGTAATATGAAATCTGGATTTCCAACAATGTTTTCAATTAACTGGTTTGGTCTACAATAGTTAATTCTCTCACGAATCAAAGCGATCTCGAATTTTTTCTCAAGAGAGGTATCTTTACTTGGTATCTTCTGCATAGTTTTTGAAGTGGTTTCAGAAGGATTTTTAAGTTCATATGTGACATCAGATATCGTTCTCTTTTTTCTTCTCGGGTATTTTAAAGATGGTTCCAACTGGCCAAAGATGTTTAGTTGATCTTCTGCAAGGATCGAATTTGAATCATTAGGTCTATTATATACTTTATCCTTCATTTCAAATACGGCTAATTGATTTAAAATACTTTACCTTCATTTCTGCTGCCTTAAGTATTTTTTCAGAACTTTCTTCCTCCATAATTTTATAAGCTATTTGATCACTTAAAAATTCAGAAAGTAGCAAAGACTCTTGTTTATTAAAGATCATGGCTAACTTTTTAATCTGCTCCTTAGTGGGTTGCCTCTGGTCGCGTTCAATCTTCCCTAAAAGAGACGGATCGATGTCAAGTTGTGCTGCAATTTTTCTTAAGGATAATCCAGATTCTTCGCGAAGATTTCTTATGCATTCTCCGAAAGTAAATATTCTTTTCATTCAGTTTCTTAGTTAGCATAAAGATAAGGACAAAATATGTAAGGACAAAATATGTCCACAAAGAATTTATAAACAATTTCGATTGAATTTATCCTGAAAATTATTGCTGGTTTTCCTAATTCAGGTTCGAAGGCATATTGCTCTTTTGCTTTTGCATGAGGGCATGCCATTTCCAGCGTTTGGTTTATATTAAATTATCTTTCTGAGAACAAATTAATTAGGAGTTCATTGTTAAAATAATTTGCTGTCCTCAGGCTCTCTTTTTGCAGTTTGTTATTTGTAAGTTGGTTCATATAAGTGACTGCATTAATCCTTAAGTAAAGAAAATCAAATAATCTATACATATAACATGTTAATTTTTAAGATTTTCATTGTATTTTATCATTTGAATGTCACAGATACCAGTGTTTATTGGTCTGCACATAAATATTATAATTTAATCAACGTTGACTAAGTACATGACAAAAATTTACAGCATTCGTTAAGTTTATCTAAATCGTTGCTAAAAAGCAATTTGGCAATATGATTAAGACCATATTTGAACAAACTTTTCGCTCGTCTTCCATGGTTTAAAATTTTAATTGGTTTCAATTTATCAAGATATATTCCTGCCTTATAAACCCAGGCAAAAGCGATTAAAACCAATGACAACAGTTTGCTTACCCTTTCAATATCCGTCAGATGAGTATCCTCTATATTAAAGCCACTGGTTTTCAATGCCTTAAATGCGGATTCGAGCTGCCATCTTTCTTTATAAAGAGCCTGTGCCTTATCTGGTTTATTGAAAGATACTATGATCTGAAGCTCGGGTTTATTTTCTCTGTTAATAATTCTGGAGGCAGACAGATAACAGAGTTCTCCATTGACCCGGACAATCTTACGGTAAAAGGACCTTTCATTTACCCTGAGACTGTCAAACAACCAGGAAGCTTTGACCTTATGACTGTTGCGAGGTATCTCAACCCAAAAGTTCTCACGTATTCGAATATGATACTCGATGCCTAGTTTGTTAAGATACTCAAGCCATTTGTCCCCTATAAACTCTCTGTCAGCCAGCAGGCATTCAATACTTCCAACCCCGAACAGTCTGATAAAGCGGTCCATTAAATCTATTCGTTCCTGCATTGAAGAGTTTCCGAACTTCGGCATAATCAGGAACAGTATTGGGAATGCAACTCCCTTGTATACAATTCCAAGAGTAAGAATGTTAATATCCTTTGTTCCAAACTTCCAGTTTGTCCTGTCCAGCGCCAGCCTAAATGGAGGCTTATGGGGTAGCAAAGCAAAAATAAATCTGGCAACCAGATCTGAATCAAGCGAATACTCTGAAATGAATCTCTGTATCCTGCGAAGCGACGATTCAGCTTTAGCGTCGGAATCAAATCCTCAGGCCAGTTTTTCAAAGCAGACAGTCTGTACTTTACATAAAGAACTGATAAATAAGCCAAAGAACTTAATACGTGCAAGGTTCATTTTGTCCCCAAAGAACTCTTTCAACGTATCTGATAATATTGTAACTTTGTTTTCAACCTTGGTAGTCATTGTTATTTTAGTGTTGGTGGTTCAATACTAAATAACTGAATATCAAGGTTTTATACTAATTTTTTAACCTATATTTATTAACAAAAACGACATAACATATTAACAATAAATTAGTTGATATTTTTTGTCATGTACTAAGCAACGTTGATTAAACAGTTTTCTTAAGCTTAATGGCTGCTTTCGTTTCCTTTGCAAAACTATCCCACCATTGAACCGTCTCATTAACCTATTCAATTATGGCTGCTGATTTCCTTAGCCCCATTGCATCAGAGACTTCCCAAAAATCACTTTCGCCAATTTCACACAAGTCGCACAAACCGGATACTAACAACCGGCAGGAACAGGACCGGGGCGTCCTGCTCGTTCATTTCACTGCAATTACACGAGCCTGATCCTCCTCCTATTTACGGAGAGGACTTCAAACCGCAAAAATTTTTTCTATTCTTAGCATGAATGATATCATATTAGTATACTATAGATATCATTATGATATTATTATAGTATCATTAGCGATACTGCCGTTATTCAGCACGGCTTTCATTGCCTTGCAAATACCGCGCTGTGGATCATCTGCTCTTGCATGGCAAGTTCGAATCCCACGAGGCTGTCGTTCTCCGCTATTCTAAACGAACCTGATCCGCGGTATGTTTCATCAGGGTGCCTGGATACAGTTCCCAGACTGTCGACAGCTTCCAGTACCTTGTAATAAGCTTCATGTTTATCGGGGCTCTTCTGACGGCTGCCTGTCTGCGCCATCCGGAATGCTGAATCCCTCAGCATCGGGAAATAATACCGGAATACTTCCCTGTTTCCGAATATGTCGGCGCATATCACCTTCGAATCCATGAAGACAGCTATCCCGTTTGATTCCTTATCCGGCTCGCAGTCATGAAATCATCAGGTGAATTCCTTGAACAAACCATGGATTACCGCATTCAGGATTTCCCTGACAGATTAGGGTCCAGGATCGGCGGTGCATTTGGAACAGGACTTCCGTCAGGGCCGGTCAGAAAGGCTGGAAGAAAGCTGGAAGAAGAAGCGCTTCAGATTCCCGGGTTCCCTGCTCCATTATGCTGGGGAGATGTTCTGGGGCTGATCATATCCAGATAAGATTAGACTTAAAGGCAGGTTTCTCAATCCGGCGCTCCCTGTTGGTTCCCGGGCTGATTCACTTCCTGATTCCACAAACCCCTGTTCCGTTTCCTTGCCTTTTGTGCAAGTTCAACAAAGGTATCTGCATATCTCACGTTCGGCGGAGTCGTCATTACCGTGGCATAACCATTCCTTACCATGCTGGCATTCACAAAGGTGCCATCCTCAAGATAAACATATGCCAGGGTGCGGCCGTACTGATCGAGTGTGTCAATATCGTATTCAAGCCTGACCATTTTCCCGGCTATCAGATCAGTCAGATACCTGGTTGATTCATTCCCGAAGGCAGTTTTCACCTTGTTTCGGCTGTTCCTGGTCTCAGGGGCGTCGACGCCGGTAAGCCTTACCTTCATTCCCTTTTCACTTCCGTCATCAATCCAGAAGGTATCGCCGTCGACAATCCTGGCAACAGGATAAAATAGTGATTTCTCCCCTTGCCTCCTGTCGCTCTGGGCATTCACCGGCAGGACCAGCACGAAAATAATAGAAACCAGGAGTATGATCTTTTGATGCACTTTTTTAAGAAGATTCATACTCTTTAACGTTCCTTACTGACTTTTATGTTCGTTTAAAGGATTTAACTTTTCTATAGTCGCCACAACAGCAGGCCAACATCAGCACCTTTGCAAGCATCCGCTTGCCGCATACCGTTCTTCTACTTCCCGAACACCTCACACGTCTTCTTCACACCTTCTTCATAAGGCGTTGCGGCGACTCCGAACCGCCTGGTGAACTTTGAGGAATCAAAATAATAATCACGATCGTACTGATACATCATCTCGGGCATCTCACGCATTACCGGGACAAATACCCCGAGCGGATAAAGCATCCATTTCGGGACGACAGTGATCTTAGGCTCGGCTTTGAGTTCCGATGCTATCC
>JAVEXG010000250.1:0-2649 GCA_034004115.1 Bacteroidales bacterium
CCATATCCCTTGCCTTGTCGGGATTGGTTATTGTGAGTGAACTGACGGAGTTCAGGCTGTTAAAGAGGAAATGCGGATTAATCTGCGATCTCAGCATTTTCAGTTCCGTTTCTTTGACCAGGCTTTCCAGTTTTGCTTCACGGGCTTTTTTTTCAGAAAGGTTCTGAAGGCTTTCGAAGAGGTAATAGACGAGGATTATTATTCCGAAAATGAAAACTCCGGTTCCGATCCTGTACGGAAAAGTAGTGTCCCAGTATGCCTGGTAATCGTTTCCCTGAGGCAGGATGACGGAAATGAGGTATTTGTTGATAAGGATCCAGAGTGTCACCGACATCACGCCGCTCAGAATGAAATTGCCGACCACCTGCATATTTTTACTGCCGCTGGCATTGAAGTATTTGAAGGGGTACCACAGAGACAGGCCAATTCCGGCGTAGATTATAAGGGATACAATGCCGTCGGGGATGGCTGCTTTGGAGAAGCTTCCATAGGCAAAGTAATAAAGCAGCAGCTGGCCGGCTGTTATAAACAGCCAGGCCAGCCACCATATTACAAATCTTGTCCGGTTATTTAAAATAGGATGCTTCATTCAGTGCAGGTTTTTCAATAGCTTTTTATCTCGCCTCCGCCGAATACCACGGCACCCCGTAATATCAGGTGTTTGTTCGGATCGACCATCCTGCCGGGCCGGAGTTTGCGCGAATCGGTGAAGCCTCCCAGGACAGGGGTGACTTCGAGGGTTACATTCCAGTCGTCGGGGACTATCAACGTAGCTCCACCGAACACGCAGGCTATTTCAATAACTGAAACTCCTGTGGCAAGGGCAGCGCGTGTCAGGTCGAGTTCGATACCGCCGAAAACGGCTGTTATCTTTCCTCCCGCGAAATTCTGGGAGACTATCTGCCTTTCTCCGCCTCCGAACACCGAAACATAGTCGACGAAATCATCACCTGATGCGCCTTTCTGGCCCGATATGGAGTGACTCCAGCTTCCGCGGCGGGATACAATGAAGATTATTCCGACTATTATGAATATTGAAGGCCAGAACATGTTGTACATATGGAATGTCTCCCTGAATATCAGGGGGATCATAAAAAAGCCGCCTACAGCCATTACGATAATTCCGGCTGTTTTCTCAGTGGCACCAAGTGTCATCACAAGACCTATTGTAACCAGGAGCATCGGCCAGCTGAATACTACATTATCGATGAAATCGGGAAAAAATCCCGTATTCCTGATCACCAGGAAAAGTCCGGCAAGGACCATAATGACACCTATAATTACCCTGTTGTTGACGTTATGACGGTTTGGCTGCATCTGGGTGCCGCCTTCGTTAAGTTTACCGCCGTCGTTTCTGAAGTCATCCATTGTTTCCATTTTGTTGAAGATTATAAAGTTATAATTTAATTTGTATCTTTTTTCTCATTAACCCCCTTTCTTCTTTCCCCAGGGGGGAAATGAATCCTCCAGTTGAGGGCTCCTTCCCCCTTGGGGGAATCCCGAAATTTCGGGAGGCTAGGGGGTAAAAAGAAACAGGATTAATAGTTTTATTTATATTACCGATTGTCATTTTTTATAATTGTTTTCGATTTCCTTTGATAAAAGACGAAACTATAAAGACAATCCCGATAAGTATTATCAGTGATGGCCAGAAAATGGTTCTGACAAGTTCAGGGATCTGGTAGTCCCTGTTTTCAATAAAGAACCATGAGCCGATCGCTATCATTACAAGGCCGCCCGTGAACTGGAGGTTCAGAAGAAGCAGGACACCTATAAAAACCAGCATGGTTTCCCAGGTGAAATAATCCCTGACGCTTCCCAGGTTGAGCAGATCATTTGTGGCGACCAGCATGGCAAGACCGAAGGTTATCAGAAACAGGCCGAAGCCTATTTGCGGATGAAGTTCCTTGTCTCTTTTTGGAAAGTGATCCTTGTGTGTCATGGCGTTAATTGTTTTCTGAGTCAAAAATACATTTACAATAAAGCAGGCGCCACAGAAAATCGGTAAACTGCGGGAAATTACCGGCAGATGCTCTTAAAAGAGGCCTGGTGTTACTTTTTTGTTCATAATTTTTTTAATTGGATAAGGATTTATATTTTTGCACACCAAATTTCACACAGATGCTTCGTAATTTTACAGTACCGGTCGGAGGGAGCAGGAGCGGGCATAGTGTTTATGAATTTGAAATTAACAAAGCGTTTTTTGACCTGTTTGAGGAATCTGAGATTAAGGAAGGCGAACTTGAAGCAGTCGTTGATGTTGAAAGGGATTCAACGCATGCTGATATTGTGTTCACTATCACCGGTAAGGTAAGGATCAGTTGCGACAGGTGCCTGGGTATGTTCGATCACCCGGTCAGCTGCACCAACCGGTTGCTTGTCAGGTACGGCATCGAGCGGGATGACAGTGATCCTGATATGATTACCCTTCCCCATGATGAAAACGAGCTGGATCTGAAGCAGTATATCTATGAATTTATACATCTTGCGCTTCCGATCCGGAGAACGCATCCCGACGATGCGGACGGGAACAGCACGTGTGATCCCGTGATGCTTGACAAGCTCAGGGAACATCTTATTGATGACTAAGCAGGAGAAAATCCCGGATGGGAAGAATTAAGGAAATTAATGAATGACAATTCAAAATGT